>CANRES010000033.1 GCA_947629625.1 uncultured Clostridia bacterium
TCTACTAAACATATTGTGTGTGTGTGTGTGTGTGTGTAGAGTACCAACGGTTTCAAGACTTGCTATCATTTTTATTTCTCCCTTCTTTTGTTTTATTTTCTTTTTTATTTTATACAAATTTTAATAGGTTGTCAATATTTTTTTAAATTTTTGTTGCATTTCAAATGAATTTTCCAAATTCCTTATTGCATTTCTTAATGAAAATTATATAATTTTTATTAATCTTCCATTAGCCATTCTAATGCATTTTTTATTATTATTCCTTCTTCATTATATAATGGTATTTTATCTAATGTTAATATTATTTTTGTATAATTATCATTAATTTTATTTAATGATTTTAATTCTCTTTTTAATATTTTATTTTCGTTATCTTTTAACGTTTCACAAACTTGTATATATTGTTTTCCATTGCTATTTATTGCAACAAAGTCTATTTCATATTCATCGACTTTGCCTATATATACATCAAAACCTCTCCTTAATAATTCTAAATATATTACATTTTCTAATATATGCCCACTATCTCCTATTTTTCTTCCTAACATAAAATATCTAAGTCCTAAATCAGATATATAATATTTTTCTCCTGTTTTTAAATATTGTTTTCCTTTTACATCATATCTTGTTGCTTTATATAAAAAGTATGATTCTACAAATCCTTCTAAATATTTTTCAACTGTTCTTATATTTATTGTTCTTCCATCACTTGTCATTGTATTTGCTATGTTATTGCTTGATAATAAATTTCCTACATTATCCAAAGCAAATGTTGCAACACTTTTTAACATTGCTTCATCTGTAATGCCTTTTCTAATCATAATGTCTTTTATAATAACATCATTGAATAGCGTTCCTAAATATTTGCTTATTTCATCTTCTTCTAGTTGTGTTGTATATGGGAATGAGCCTAGTGATATATATTCATTATATATTTTTTCTAAATCTTCATTTTCTTTTGTACTTGCAAATTCTTTAAATGATAATGGTAACATTTTTATTTCTATATATCTTCCTGTTAATAATGTTGATAGTTCTGATGATAGTAGTCTTGCATTTGAGCCTGTTATATATAAATCTATATCTTTATTTAAATATAGGCTATCTGCAACTTTTTGGAATTCTGGAATTATTTGTATTTCATCTATAAATACATAATTTTTTTTATTTTTTATTAGATTTTCATTTATATAATTATATAAATCCATATAATTTTTTATAAAATGATATTTCAAGTCTTCTAAATTGATACTTATTATTTGTTCTTCTTGTATTCCATTTTCTAATAAATATTTTTTGTACAATTCCATTAATGTGCTTTTTCCACATCTTCTAATTCCTGTTATTACTTTTATTAATTCTTTATCTTTGAATTTCATTAATTCATTTATATATTTTGGTCTATTTATCATATAATCACTTCCTTATATCTATAATACAATTTTTATATAAAAAAGTCAAGTTTTTGTATTTATAATACAAAAACTTGTTATTATTATATGTATTTTTTTATTTTTTATTCTGTTCTTAATGCAATTACTGGGTCTTTTTTAGATGCTGACCTTGCAGGTATTAAACCACCTATTAATGTAAGTATTACACTTAATATTACAAGTATTATTGCATTATTAGGATATAATATTACATTTAATGCTATATTTCCTGTAAAGTGACGAAGTACAGTATTTATTATTGGTATTAGTGCATAAGATATTCCTATTCCAAATAGTCCTGATAATAGTCCAATTATAAATGTTTCTGCATTAAATATTGATGAGATATTTCCTTTTGATGCTCCTATTGCTCTTAATATTCCTATTTCCTTTGTTCTTTCATATACTGAAATATATGTAATTATTCCTATCATTATTGATGATACAACAAGTGATATTGATACAAATGCTATTAATACATAAGTTACTGCATTTACTATTGTTTTTACTGAATCTATTAGTATTCCTGTTGCATCTGTGTAGTTTACTACTTTATCTTCTTCTCCATCATTTTTTACTTTTTCGTTATAATTATCTAAAAAGTTTAAAAAGTTTTCTTTTCCTTCAAAACTATCAAAATAGAATGATATATATGTTGGTTCTTCTTTATCTTGATATCCTAATGATATTAAGTTTGTTTTTGCAGTTGCTTGTGTATCTGACATCATTGCTGTTACTATTCTTGTTATTTCGTCTTCTGTCATTTTTAATTGGAATGCACTTGCTATTTTTTCTTCGTCTACATTGAATGCTGATGCAAAACTATTTACTAAGTTTGATGTTAATTCTCCTACTTTTGTTAAAATTTCTTTTTGCATAACTGCTTCTGTCATTCCTTTTGCCATTTCATTTTGTACTACTTCTATTGCTGCATTGCTTACAAATCCTTGTACAACTAGGTTTACTAATTGTTTATTTACTTTTACTTTACTTGTTTTATTTGTATTTTGTTCATTTTTATTTGGGTTTCCATTTTGTGTTGTGTTATTTTGTGTGTTACTTTGTGCGTTACTTTGTGTGCTATTTAATGTATTATTTTGTATTGTATTTTGATTTACATTTTCATTTTGTGTTTGGTTTGTTAATGTATTTTTAAATTCGTCTGGTATTGTTGTTCCCGTAGTATTTCCTGTGCCTTGACTTCCTGTACCTTGATTTCCCATATTAGCATCCATTTGTGGTATGCTATTATATGTACCTATATATGCTACTAATAAATTTCTTAACAATTCTGAATATGTGTTTTTAAATACATCTTTTGGAACTACATATTTTTCTTCTAATGAAGATAATAATTTTGAAGGTTCATATTCGTCTAAGTAATTTGATACAATTTTATCTACATCTTCTACTCCAAATTCTCCTTCTATACTATCAAATATTCCATTTGTTAATGTATTTAAAACATTTGTAAACTCTGTTTTTGCAGGTGTTGTATCTGTTGTAATTGAATTACTTATTTCTGCCATATATCCTTCTGTTTGTTTTTGTATATCGTTTTGGTCTATTTTTACATTAAACGCATCTTCTAATTTTTTACTATCTACACTAACTAAATCTTGAAAATTCAAGTCTAAATTATTATTTTTTTCATCAAATCTAGAACCTGAAAATACATCTACTTCTGTATTATCTAGTTGTTTTTTTACTATGTCTTTATCTTTTGAATAATCTATTATATAGTCTATTAAATCACTTGTATATTGAACTCCCGGACTTAACATCATTGATGTTGTTCCTTCTTTTGGACATACTATTCCTACGATTTTTAATTTTATTGCATCATTATATAGATTTTGTAAATATTCTTCATCTTGTGTCATATCTTCATATATATCGTATTTTTCATTATATTTATATGTATCTGTTCCCATTATTAATTTTAAATCTATATTCATTAAGTCTTCATAACTAAATGTTAATGGCTCATTGTGTATGTCTACTGTTTCTCCACTCATTATTTTTGTAACTATTGTTTTTAATTCTTCTGTATCTCTTAATCCTAATGAATATACTAATAAATCTGAAATTGTATTTGGCTCAGATAGTACTATTATCATTTCGTCATATTTTTCTGGAAGATGACCTGCAAGTATGTCATAAGAATTTTTTATTGCTTCTTCATTATCTATCATTTGTGAAAATGTTGATGTAAATGAACTCATATAACTGCTTGTTCCGCTAAATAAATTGCTTGGATTTATTTTTGCAATTCTTCCTGTTGCGTCTTTTGTGTATATTGATGGTTCTACACTATATGAATATTTTACTGTTGATAAATCTTTTTCTACTTCTTTTTGGTTTTCTTCTAAGTATTTTTTAAAACTTCTTAAATCGTTTGTACTTAGACTTTCTAACATTGTTGATATGTATTGTTCTTCTTCTACAGTTTTTGTATCTTTTCTTTCAGTGTCTTCTGTTGTCATTGATAATAATACACTTGTTATATCTGTTGTTTCTTCCATAATTGAAAGTGGATACGATGTTAATGTTTCTTCTTGTATGCTATCTACATAGGCTTGAAATCCATTTGATACCGCTTGAACTAAAGCTATTCCTATTATTCCTATTGAGCCTGCAAATGCTACTAATATTGTTCTCGCTTTTTTTGTTAATAGGTTATTTAGGCTTAGTCTAAATGCTGTCCATATTTTCATTGATGTTCTTCCTATTTCGTTTCTATCTATTTTTGGTTGTATTTCTCCGTCTTGAATAGGGTTTGAGTCTTCTGTTATTTTTCCGTCTAATATTTTTATAATTCTTGATGAGTATTTTTCTGCAAGTTCTGGGTTATGTGTTACCATTATTATTAATTTATTTTTTGATATCTTTTTTAATATTTCCATTACTTGTACACTTGTTTTTGTGTCTAATGCTCCTGTTGGCTCATCTGCTAATATTATATCTGGATTATTTACTAATGCTCTTGCTATTGCAACTCTTTGCATTTGTCCACCAGATAGTTGGTTTGGTTTTTTATGTATATGGTCTTTTAATCCTACTTCTTCTAATGCTTTTATTGCTCTTTCTTTTCTTTCTTTTTTTGATATTCCTCCTATTGTTAGTGCAAGTTCTACATTAGATAATACTGTTTGGTGGCTTATTAAGTTATAACTTTGGAATACAAATCCTATTTTATAGTTTCTATATGCGTCCCAGTCTCTATTTTTAAATTTTTTTGTTGATTTATTGTTTATTATAAGGTCTCCTGATGTGTATCTGTCTAAACCTCCTATTATGTTTAATAATGTGGTTTTTCCACAGCCACTTTGACCTAATATAGAAACAAATTCTGATTCTCTAAATTTTAGAGTTATTCCTTTTAATGCTTCTACTTTTTCATCTCCAGTTATGTATGTTTTTTTAATGTTTTTTAATTCTAGCATTTATAACTCCTTTCAAAATTTTTTAACCACATAATTATATCACATTTTATTTAATTTATCAATAATACTTGATAGTAAATTTAGTGCCATTTTCGTTTGATTCTACACTAATTGTTCCATTATCTTCTTCTATTATTGTTTTTGATAATGCAAGTCCTATCCCTATACTATCTTTACTTGCATTTTCTCCTTTATAAAATCTTTCAAATATGTGTTTTAAGTCTTTTTTGGATATCCCTTCTCCATAATCTTGTATTTCTATATTTGAATAAATATTATTTTTTTCATATTTTACTACTATTTTATGATTATCTTGTGAATGTTCTATGGAATTTTTTAATATGTTTGTGATTGCTTCTATCTGCCACTTTGCATCACATATTATTTTTGCTTCTTCTGGTCCATTTATTTCTATTTTTATATTTCTTAAATCACATAGTGTTGATACGTTTTTTACCGCTTCTTTTATTATTTTATTTAAAGTTGTTTCTTCTTTTATAAAATGTATTGTGTTAGCATCAAATTTTGATAGTTTTAATATTGATTGTACTAGAAAGTTTATATTTATTATTTCTCTTTTTATATCTGTTAAAAAATCGTTTCTTGTTTCTATATTCATATTTTGGTCGTCTATTAAATTGTCTAATAAAATTAATATGCTTGTTAATGGTGTTTTTAATTGGTGTGATATATCTTCTAATGATTTTTTTAGGTTTATTTTATCTTGGTTTGAATTTTCTGCAGATTCTTTTAGCATTATTGTAGTTTTATATATTTCATTTTTTAATATTGATAATTCGTCTTCTGTTATTGAGTCTATTTGTAATTCGTAATTTTTTTTATTTATTTCTTCTATATATTTTGTAATTTCACTAATATCTTTTTCTTTCTTTTTATTGTATGATAAGAAAATTATCATTATTATTGTAAATGATAGTGAAAAAAATAATATATTTATTATTAAGAATTTATTAAGGGTTTTTTCGTTTTCTTTTATTATTGATTTATTGTTTATACCTATACTATATTTTTTTAGTATTAAATTGTTACTGTTTTCTTCATTATTTAATATTTCTACTATTTCATTTTCTGTTAATTCTGGATATTTTTCTTGTAATGCGTTTATTATTTGTATTATTTTTGTATTAAAATTTTGGGTATATATATTGTATTCATATATATTTATTAATAAAAATATTATTATTAAAATTATACTTATAACTATTGATTTTGTTAGATATTTTTTTAATTTAATTTTATTCTTCATCTATTCTATAACCTATTCCTTTTATTGTTTTTATGATGTCTGTTCCTATTTTTTCTCTTATTCTTTTTAAATATACGGTAATTGTGTGGTCATCTACAAAGTTTCCTGTCCATTCCCAAATTTTATCTAATAATGTGTTTCTACTTACTACTTTATTTATGTTTAAAAATAATATATTTATTATTTTTAGTTCTAGTGGTGTTAATTCTATTTGTTGTTGATTTTTATATAGTGCTAATTTTTCCATATCAAATGTAATGTCTTTTATTTTTATTATGTTTTTCTTTTTTGAACGTAATAGTATTTTATTTATTCTTGCTAGTAATTCTTTTGTACTGAATGGTTTTGTAATATAGTCTTCTGCTCCTATATTTAAGCCTTTTACAATGTCGTCTTCTTCGTCTTTTGCTGTTAAAAATATTGTTGGTATTTTTAATGTTTTTATTGTGTTTTCAAATAGTTCAAATCCGTTTCCGTCTGGTAAGGTTATGTCTATTATTATTAGGTCTATATTTGTGTTGTTTTTTAGATATTCTTTTGTTTCTTTTATGTTTGTTTTGTATGTTATTTTATAGTTGTTTTTTTCAAATGAATATGCTAATCCTTTTATTATTGATAGGTTGTCTTCTATTAATAAAATATTCATGTTGGCTCCTTCTCTTACTCGCTTCCATGCTACGCGGAACTGCATAAAATTAAATATATTACTTTCAAACGGTAAAGTTATATTTTTTATTATACTATAAAAATGTTTAATTGTCAGTACTTATTATAACATCTTCATCTTTGACTACATTTGGCTCTATTATATATTTAGTATCAAATGTATTATATTTATAATCACTATTTTTATATATTGGAACTTCTTGTTGAGCAAATATTCTATCAATTATCATTGTTTCTTTATTTATCCAATACTCATATTTTGTATTAACTCCATTATATAAATATGTTAAAACATAATAATTTTTATTATTATATTTTTCTTCTCTTAAATTAAAGTCATCTAGCATTGAAATTTTACTTGATAAATTTTTTGAATGTGTTACTATTACTGAATATATATCTTCATATATTTTGCCTTTTTCTATATATTGCTTTTCTTCGCTAATATTTGTTTCTCCTGTTTCTGTATTTTTTGTTATAATATTTGTATCTCCATCAGAATAATATATTGTTTTCATATTTTCATTTCTTATTATTCCGTCTTCAATATATTCTCCATTATCATAAAAAAATGTCATAGATCTTGTGTTTTCTTCCTTATATTTTCCGTCTTTATAATAATATATTGTTATTTTTTTTTCTAATATTTCGTCAGTAATTTTTCCTATTTTTTCTATGGTTAATTTATAATTGTTCATTTCTTTTAATTCTTGAATTTTATTATATGTTTTTGCTCTTACAGAATTTATTGGTATAAATCTAACAGCAAAATATACAGCATAAGATAAAAAAATAATTAATAAAATTATAGTTATTATTTTTATTATAAGTTTTCTTGCTTTTATTTTTTTTATTAATTTTATTTCTGCTTTTTCTTCTATATTATTTATTATTTTTTCAACGTTATTATTATTTTCTTCCATTAATTTTAATGTTTCTTTACATTCATTACAATTAGAAATATGATTATCTATATAATTTTTTGTTTCATCACTTACTAAATTTTCTATATAATTTGGTAGTAAATCTCTTACTATTGCACAATTTTTTTTCATTTTGTTTCTCCCCTCTTACCATCATTATTTATATTTTGTTTTAAATTAAGTTTTGTTCTATAAAAAACTACTCTTGCCCAATTTTCACTTTTATTTAATATTTGTCCTATTTCTTTAAATGTAAATCCTGCAAAGATTCTTAAATTAATTATTTTTTTTGATGTTTCATCTAAATTTTTAATTTTATTATGTATTTCTATTTTTTCGATACTTTCTTCTGTATCGTCATTAGTTAACCAATTTTCTATATTTTCGTCATACTCTATTATTTTTATTTTATTATTTTTTATTTGATAATTTTTCCATTTATTTTTTGCTATTTGGCATAACCACGAATAAATTTGACAATCATTTCTAAAACTATTTATATTTTTTATTGCACTATAAAAAGTTTCTTGCATTAGTTCTTCTGAAAGTTCATGATTATGTGTTAACGTATATAAATATTTATATACATATTTGCAATACTTTTTGTATATTTGCTCCATTATAATCACCTATATTAAATTAGACAATTTATTCTACTATTTTGTTACAAAATTTGTCAAATTTATTTTTTTCATAAATAATATAACCAATAAAACTAATAATTCCAATTATTGATATAATTAATGATATTTTACTTAATTTTGTTCCAGTATATTTTATTTCTATTTTTCCATTTGTATTTTTTGGAATTTTAATACTAATAAATCCATTTTCTGATTCTTCATAATTTATATTTTTATTATTTAATTTTATATTATAACCTAAATAATAAATATATGGTAGTTCTATAATACTATCTTGCGTAAATGTTTCTATATAAAATTGCATATTTGTTTTTTCTTTTTTTTCGTTTTTTATTTTTGCATTTCCATTTAGTATTATGACTTTATTTTCTCTATTTTGTATATATGGTGTTCTTGCTTTTACAGGTAAGTAATCGTAATTCGTACATTGTTGACTAAATGCATATATATTTTCAATTTTTTCTGTTTTATATAAATATGATATATCAAAATTAA
The DNA here is from genome assembly GCA_947629625.1 of uncultured Clostridia bacterium. Lineage (GTDB taxonomy): Bacteria > Bacillota > Clostridia > TANB77 > CAG-508 > CANRES01. The sequence goes on from CANRES010000033.1 coordinate 8,875, forward strand.
AATCAAAATTTATTATTTTAAACATATATATTCCGCTATATATAATAGTTATAAATATTACTAATATAATTCTTATATTTTTTTCTTTTATAACACAAATACTAATATTTATTCCTGATATAATGCTTAAGAAAAATGTTGAATATAATAACATTCTCCATGGAAACTGTATTATTAAAAATATATCTGGTATATTATTCCAAGGAAAAATTTTCGTAGATGTTATAGAAGTTACAATTCCTATAATTAATATAATAATATATAAATATCTTTTTTCTTTATTTATTTTTTTATAGCAAATTGGTGTAAGTAATATGGGTATTAATATCGTAAATCCTATCGCCATTACTATTTGTTTTAAATTTATTTCTGAATTTACTACAAGTTCTCTTGATGTCATTCCATCTTTTACCATAGCAATATATTCAGCACCTAATTTATGTTCTAATAATGGTATCATAAAAAAGGAAACTATTAAAATAATAAAAAATGCATTTATGAATAAATCTTTCCATATTTGTCTGCTATTTTTCCATAATTTTTTCCAATGAAATAAAATTATAATTATACTTAAAATTGCTAGAATTAAACTACTAATATTATGTGATAATAAAATTCCTACTGCTCCAATAGTTAATAAATAATTCTTTTTACCTTTTTCATAAAAAATATTGTATAAACCATTAAATAATAATGGCATAAATACATATACCATTATTTCACCTATTGCTAATCTTACATATATATCTGTTATAAAATATATAGAGGTTATATATATAGTTGATACTATTAATGCTATTTTTTTATTTTTAGTTATTTCTTTTATAAATTGAAACATAAATATACTTGCTAAAATAATTGATAATATTATTATTAATTTCATATCTATTATATAATTTGGTATTATTAAATAAAATATAGCATTTATATATGTACTTAGTGGAGGATAAAATAAATTCCATGAATATCCGAATCCTCCACAAAAATTTGATACTATTTCTGGTAATAATTGTCCTGATTTTATTGCTTCAATAGTGGCATAATTTCTTGAAAAATGTGCAGTTCCATCATCTGTAATAAAAAATCCATTTATAAACAAAGGTATACACATTATTATTGTAATTAATATTAAAATACTATAATATAATAAATTGTCTTTTTTTAATTTTTTCATATATTTTCCTTTTTTTGTTATTTGCTTATATTATTTTAGACAATTTATTATATTAATTTGTTACAAAAAATGATTAAGTATTATATATTTTCATTTCTTATTGTTTCTATTGTATTTTGTTTATTTATTTTATTCATTGAATATCTCATTATTAATGAAATTAATATAAATACTGCTATTATTGTAATTAGTATTGCTAATATTGGTAATTTATAAGGTAAGCCATCTAATTCGTCTTTTAATAAATAATGTATTACGTAAGATAATATTATTCCTACGGGTATACCGAATACTAATGCTTTTATTCCCATAAATGCAGTTTCTAATTTTATCATTCTGCTAAATTCTTTTGTTGTCATTCCAATTGATTTTAGCATTGCAAATTCTTGCTTTCTTAATTCCATATTTGTTGTAATTGTATTAAATATGTTTGTTATTCCTATTAATGTTATTACTATTATAAATCCATATAAGAAAATGCCAATTAATGTGAATAAATTATTCATTGCTTTTACATTTTCATCTATGTTTGATATTGAATAACTGCCCTCATCTTTTAATGTTCGTTCTATATCGTCTTGTAATTTATTTGCATTACTTGTTTTAAATAATATTTCTTCTGTATTTGCTTGTGCTATTTTATCAAATAATTCGTCACTTAATATTAATAATGAACCTGTTGTTGAATTTTTTAACCAAATTGGTTTTTTATCTGTTAAATAACCTATTTCTATTGTGGTTGTTTCGTCATTTTGCATTATTCCTTTTATTTTATCTCCAACTTGATATGAATATACTCTCATATATTGTTTGTGTTCTTTATTATTTTCATCTTTTGATGTCATTGTTAAATAATCTATTAATATTCCTTTGTCTTTTATTTCTTCATAATCTAAACCTAATTCTTTTATGTATTTTTTATATGGTTCATCTCCTAAAACCGTAAGGATTATTCCTGTTCTTACTTCTTCATTTGGTTCTATATTAAACCAATCTATATATTCTTTGCTAAATGCTAATTGTTTTCCTATAAATGATATACTTTCTCGTCTTATTATTGCGTAATCTTCTATTCCTTCTAATTGTGTTATTTCTTGATATTTTTTATAATCATCATCGTTTTTTAATTTTCTTACATATAGTGATAAATTATATTCTGTTAAATTTAACTCTTGTTCTACTAAATCAAATGCTATACTCATAAAACTTGATAGCGATATAAATACCATTACTGATACTGCTATTGATATTATTGTTGTTCTATATTTTTTCTTATTTCTTTTTAAATTTTTAAGTGATATTTCTCCTCCCATTCCAAATATTTTCTTTATTATTTTTGGTGTTTTTATTTTTTTATAATTTATTTTTATATCTGCACTATTTCTTATTGAGTCTATTGGTGTTATTTTTGATGCTTTTTTTGCGCTTTTTAATGCTGAAAAGTATATTGTTACTATTCCTAATATTATTGAAATGATTACTGCCATTATTGAAAATACAAATTCTAATTTTAAGCCCTCTTCTGTTAGGAAATTATTTAAATAATAATTACTTACTATTATTAAAATATATGATGCTATGAAGCCTGAAATTATTCCTAATGGTATTCCTATAATTCCTAATATTGTTGCTTCGTAAAATACATTTTTCTTTATTTGTTTTTTGGTTGCTCCTATACTTCTTAACATTCCATATTGTTTTATTTTTTCTGTTATTGATATGTCAAAACTATTTTTTATACAAAATACTGATGTTACTATTATTATTCCTAATACTATACATACAACTGCCCCTAATCCTCCTATTCCACTATCTTTAATTGGGTTTGTTTCTAATCCTATTAAGTAACTGTTCATTTTTTCTTCATATTTTTTGTGTTCTCTTTGTTCTAGATATTGGTCGTAATTTTCTTTTGTAAATTTTCCTTGCATTATTTTTTCGTATAAATCTTCATCTATTCCTATTATGTTTGCGGTTACTTTATCTGCATTTTTTGTTCCTTCTTTTGTGTATCTTGCATATACATCTACTTTTCCTTCTTGTATATTATTTTCTTCAATATATGTTATAAATGTATAACCTGGTGCTGAATATTCTTCTATGTTTGTTGCTGGTCTTTGTATTTTTCCTACTATTTTATATGTTATTGTTTTTGTGTCTATTATTTTTTCATTACTTTGCTCTTTTAGCGTATTTTCTTGTCCATTTATTTCTTCTACTATTGCTTCTGATACATAAGGGTTTGACTGGTCTAGTTCGTAGTTGTCATTGGTTACCCTTTTTCCTACTTCTAGTGTTATTGTTTCTCCTACATTTAATTTTAATCTTCCGTTAGTTTCTAGATGTGTTGGTATTAATATTTCATTTTCATTTTCTGGTAGTCTTCCTTCTACTAATTTTATTGATAAATTTTCTAATGCGGATGTTGTAAATGCTTTTATGTAAGCATAAGGTTTATCTTCATTTTTTGATGCTATTTTTGCATACCCTATATTTTTTACTAGGTTTATTTTTTCTATTTCTCTATTGTATTTAAAAGTGTCTATTTCATTTATTGGTACATTATAGAATGCAACATGGAAGTTTCCTTTTTCTTGTTTTTCATAAGTTATTAATGATTTTATTGCACTTGCGTATATTGATGCAACTGCCGTTATTAGTGCAACAGATAGTGTTATTCCTATTATTGTTACTATCGTTCTTTTTTTGTTTAATTTTAAATTTTTTATTGTTAATTTATTAAGTAAGTTCATTTTTAACCCTCCTTAATAATTTTTCCATCTTCAATTTTTATTATTCTATCTGCTATTTTTGCTATTTCTAAGTTGTGTGTTATCATTATTATTGTTTGTTTTAGTTCTTTATTTGTCTTTTTTAGTAATGATACTATTTCGTCACTTGATTTTGAATCTAGATTTCCTGTTGGTTCGTCTGCTAATATTATTGTTGGGTTTGTAATTAGGGCTCTTCCTATACTTGTTCTTTGTTGTTGTCCTCCTGATAGTTCATTTGGTAAATGTTTTCTTCTATTTTCTAGTCCTAGTAGTTTTAACATTTCGTCTATTTTTTCTTTTTCTATTTCTCTATTGTCTAGTGATAATGGTAAGGTTATATTTTCTTCTACGTTTAATATTGGTATTAGGTTATAGAATTGATATATTAATCCTACTTGTCTTCTTCTAAATATTGCTAGTTTGTCGTCATTAAAGTTGAATATATCGTTTCCGTCTATATATACTTTTCCTGATGTTGGTCTATCTACTCCTCCTATTAAGTGTAGTAGTGTTGATTTTCCGCTTCCTGATGCTCCTACTATTGCTACAAATTCTCCTTTTTCTACGGTGAAGGATACGTTGTCTAGTGCTACTACTTTGTTTTGCTCTTTCCCATATATTTTGGTTAGGTTTTCTACTTTTAGTATTTCCATTTTTTTATTTTCCCCTTTCTCTTTTTTTTCTGATTATATCATGGGTATGTTACAACTGGGTTACTTTTTTATAAAAAATACCTTCTATGATTTTTTTTATATTAATAAAATCAAAAAAGTAATATAGTTTTATTTGCTATATTACTTTCTTATCTTTTTATGAGTTTTACATACTTTTACGTCCCCGATGTGCATTATTGCTTGTGCTCCTTTGCTTAGTGCCATTTTGTTGCAATACTTTTAAAAAATTTTATTATTTTTTTATATATTTATCATAAGTAAAGACACCTCGAATATTTTTATTTTGTTTTTGTTTTAACAAAATTATATCATAAAAGTGTCTTTACTTTTTTATTATTTAATTAAAATCTTTTTATTTTCCCCAGATTATTTAACTCATATCAAATTTGCACATGGCTAGGTTATTCTTACTCTTTCATTTTTAGCGTCCCCGATGTTCACCAATATGCATTATTTTAATCTATATTCTAGACCTGTTTCTTGATCAACTATCTTACTAATGTTAACACTTCCTGATCCGCTAGACGTTCTAGCTCCACCACCTTCAACATATAACGTCAAAGTAGCATTATTAGATCCCCAATTAGACCAAATAAAAGTGTAATCAGATTTTGTTTCACCATTATTATATCCAGTTGTTGAACGTTCAAGTATGACAGTACCATTAATAGAAATTCTACTTAAACCATGACCGCTGGCCACCATCATTAGAGGCCGCTGTCGCACTACAAGACATACTTATTATTAAATTTCTTTTAGGTAGCACAGCAGTCGATGTTCGAGTAGCAATATTTCCTCCCCCGGAGCCAGTACCAAATCCATATCCACTTGAAAAAGTAATTGTACCTGCATATAATTGTTTCCATACTGCATATAATGTTAAATTTTCATTTGTTGAATATGTTGCACCTGGTGCATAATTATTATCTGGACTTGTTGCTTGGCTATTTTTTGACCAACCTAAGAATTCAAAATCTTCTGTTCTTGTTGGTTTTACATCACTTATTGTGTAACTTTGTCCATATGTTTTTGTTCCATTTGCTGGTCCTCCTGTTCCTCCATTTGGATTGTATGTTATTGTATATGTTTTTAATTGTTTTGTTGCTGTTGCTTGTAATGTTACATTTCCAGCAGGCATTGTTATTATTGTAGTTTGTTGTTGTATATCTTTTAATAATGTTGCATTACCACTTGTCCATTTAGACCAACTTATATCATATCCTTCAATACTTCCTAGTGTTGCACTTATATTTACTGTCTCTTCTACTTTATGTTCTCCATCTCCTGATACATTGGAAATTCCTTCACCTTTTGTTAATGTTAATGTATATCTATCTCTTGTATAATATAAATTTATTGTTGTATCTCCCTTTATTGTAGTTGATGTACTATGTGTTGCTGACGTTCCAACTGTACCATAACTATATTTTCCATAAGTTATTGATGTTGTTTTGCTGCTTAAAGTTACTGTTGAGTCATATGATACATTTTCTGTTGATGTTGATTTTAATGTATAACCTGCATCATTTGCATTTTCTAGATAATGATTTATTGTTAATGTATGTGTATTGGCTGTCCAATGTGCGTATAATGTCTTACTTGCCGTTGCTGTTGTTTGATCTGTTTCTTTTGCTCCTCCACTTGCTGCTGTATACCATCCATCAAATTTGTATCCTGTTCTTGTTGGATTTGGTAAAGTTCCATATTTTGTATCTTTTATTACTGTCTTATTTGCTGTTGTTACAGTTCCTCCATTTGCATTAAATGTTATTGTATATCCTGTTACTGTTACACTTCCTGTTCCTACTTTCTCATTTCCTGCTTTATCTATTGCTTTTA
>CANRES010000034.1 GCA_947629625.1 uncultured Clostridia bacterium
ATCTTCTTTTAAAACTAGCTCCTCTATTTCTGGATATTTATTTCTTAAATCTGATACTGGTCTAATATTAATCATTTTATATTCCTCCTCAAAAGTTATTATCATAATTTTATCATTATTTTATGTCTATTTCAATATTTTATGCAAAAATTTTAGATGTTTTACACATAAAAAACAAGATGTTATCAAACACCTTGCATCTGTAAATATTTTTATTTTAATTATAAAATTTAATATATGGAAGTTAATAAAATCCACAGGTGTGGATTTGAATTTACAGTTTCCTGCTCGGTTGGGAAATTGCTAGGGAAATAAAGTTTTCGCAGGGTTTTACTAAAAATGCTCCTCGTGATTTTGTTGGAACTGCTCCTTTAATTGCTCCTGAGGCTAAGGCTATTTATGATTTTACTTTACAGCATAATTTTAAGTTGGTTGTTGCTTTTCATACTCAGGGACAGGAAATTTATTGGCAGTTTCAAGATTATGCTCCTATTAATGCTTTTTCTATTGGGGAAACTTTTTCTAATGTTAGTGGTTATAAGTTAGCGGATGTTCCTTATAATTCTAGTTTTGCGGGTTATAAAGATTGGTTTATTCAGGATTATAATTTGCCTGGTTTTACTATTGAGGCAGGTTTGGGTGAGAATCCACTTCCTATTTCTCAGTTTGATGAGATTTATAATAATGTTATTGGTATTTTTGTATTAGGGGTGGTTTTATAGTAATCTGTTAATTGTATTTACTTTTCTATTTTTTAATGTTATACTTATACTATCTTCAATGTTGAAATATAAAATCAATTAATACTTTTTTAAGGAGGGCTTTTTATGAGTAATGATTTTATTAAGCAAAATCGGTGTTTTCCTTGTATATCTTCAAAAATAAATCCTAATAAAGATTTTTTTGAAACTTTAGGTTTTGTTTTTGATGATGTTAACAAACTCTGTACTTTGCCTAACGAATGGTATTTAAAGAAAATTGATGAAAATGCTTATTATATTATAGATAATAAGCGACAAAATAGAGGAGTTTATTATTATAAAAGTGATTTTGAAACTTATATGATTTTAACTCCTAAATATCGCGTAATGCATTCTTTTTCAAGGCAAAATCATGTTGTTAACATTAATGTTTATGTTTTAAATGGATCTGGTATTATAATTTATGATGCTGGTCAATGTAATGCAAACACTTATAAGGAAACATTGAGAAAGGCTCATTCCTATTTAAATGAACACTTTCCTGAGTGGAGAGATGCTACTAAATATTGGGATTAGTCTTTTAAAAACAAAAACCGCTTAATAGAAAATTCTATAAGTGGTTTTTGTTTTTTATTTATTTAATATGTATATTCCTACGGTTAAATATGTTGCAAATAATATCCATATTAAATATGGTATTTGTAATAAGCCTGCTACTTTGTTTTTTGAATAGAAGTTTTTTATCATTAATAAAACTACTATATCTAATAATATTATCCATATTATTGAAAATAATCTCCATTCTAATACAAAAAATATTATTGACCATAGTGCATTTATTATTAATTGTGTGTAATATATTATTTTTGTTTTTTCATCTACTTTATTTTCACTTTTTAATATTCCATATCCTATTCCCATTAATATATAGATAATCGTCCATACTATTGGAAATATGTATCCCGGTGGAGATAATGGTGGCTTTTGCAAAGTGTTATAATTTATGAATTGTGATGTTATAATTCCTATAACTGTTCCTGTTAATACTGGTATAAATATTGATTTTGCATACATTTTTATTTTTTCCATTTTATCACCTCTTTTCTTTTATTTTATTAATTTATTTTTTTATTATTCTTTTTGTAAATATTTTTTTTATTTTTGCAGATAATATTTTTAAATATTTTATTATTAAATTTTATATTTATAATTTTTTAAATTTATTTTTGGAAGGGAGTTTTTTATGGAAAACGAAAATAATCAAACTAATCAAAATCTAAATATTTTAGATGAGGTTAATAAGGGTGCTACTATGGGTATGGATGCTATTACTTATGTTTCTGAAAAGGTTACTGATGATACTTTTAAACAAGTTCTAGATACTGAATATAATAAATACAAGGATATTTCTAGAAGAGTTAATAATTTATATGCTAATTATAGCGATAAAGAACCTCATGAGACTAATGCTATGAATAAAATGATGACTTGGTATGGTATCCAAATGAAAACTTTTACGGATGATACTACTTCTAAACTTTCTGAATTATTAATGCAGGGTACTAATATGGGTATTATTGAGGGTAGACGTTTACTTAATCAAAATAATAATGCTGCTCCGGATGTTAAAAACATTTTAAACGATTTTGTTGTTATGCAAGAAGATAGTGTTGAAACTTTAAAGAAATATTTATAAATATTAAAAAAAGCACATAAAATTTTATGTGCTTTTTTACTTTGGTATATTATTTTTTTCCTAATTTTATTTTTAAATTTATCGTTTTATTATTTCTTAGTAACTCTAAATTTACTTCATCATTTGGTGATTTTTGATATATATATTTTCTTAATTCACTCATTTTATTTAATTCTATGTTGTCTATTTTTGTTATTATATCCCCTTCTTTTACTCCTGCTTTATATGCTACTCCATCTAAATTTGCTTGTGCTACATATATTCCATTTTCAAAGTTTAAGTTTGAATCTAAATATGGTATTACTTCTTTATCGTAAGCAAATATTCCTAAACTTGCTTCTTCAAAACTTCCATTTTCTATTATTTTGCTTATTATTGGTTTTATTATATTTATTGGCATTGCAAATCCTATTCCTTCTGCTGATGTTATTTTTATTGTATTTATTCCTATTACTGTGCCATCTTGTTTTATAAGTGGTCCTCCACTATTCCCTAGATTTATTGTTGCATCTGTTTGTATTAAGTCTTCCATGTATGATAATTTTTCTTCTTCTTCTATTTTTATTGTTCTATCTTTTGCACTTATTATTCCTGATGTTACTGTTCTTTGAAATTCAAATCCTATTGGATTTCCTATTGCATAAACTTGCTCTCCTACTTTTATTGTGTCTGAATCTCCTAAATTTGCAGTTGTTAATCCTTTGGCATTTATTTTTATTATTGATAAATCTATGTCTGTATCTGCCCATATTACGTTTGCATTGTATTCTTTCCCATTTGATAATGTAACATAGCAGGTACTATATCTATTTCCTGATACGTGTTGATTTGTTAAAATATATCCATCACTTGATATTATTATTCCTGTTCCTATTGCTAGTTCTTGGTTTGATTTATTTAAAAATATTGAACTTCCATTGTCTTGTAATTTTGATATTCCAACTACACTTTGGCTTACTTCTTCTATTACATTTGTTATTTGTTTATTATTTGTTTCATCGTTGCTTATAGTTTGTTGAGTTTTTGTTGCTTGATATTCTGTACTACTATAATTTGTTGTGTCTATACCTATGTACATATAATATAGTAGTAGTGCAACTGTTAAAAGTAATATTAGTATTACTATTGTTTTTATGGTTTCTTTTATTTTTCTTTTTTCTTTTTTGTATTCGTACATATTAAAAAACTCCTTATTAAAAATATATATATATTTTTAACCGGAGTTTTTATTTTTAATCATTTTATTTCTTCAAATCTTTTTATTTTTTGTGTTGTTGTTTTTGCTAATGGTTTTGTTGTTATTTGTATTTCTTTTATGTGTTTAAATAATGGTAATGTTTCGTTTATTTTTTTTACTTCGTTCCATATTATATTATAATATTCTTTTTCTTCTTTTTCACCGTGTTTTTCTTTCATTAGTTGTTCATCATATACAACTTTTGCTGTTATTTTTCTTCCTTCTTCGTCTTTTGCATAAACTATGCTTTCTAGTACACATGGTATTTTATTTATTAAAATTTCTAGTTCTTGTGGATATATATTTTCTCCATTTTTTAATACTATTACATCTTTTTTTCTTCCTGTTATGTATAAGAAACCATCTTTATCTAAGTATCCTAAGTCTCCTGTACTAAACCATCCATTCTGTAATACTTTTTTTGTTTCTTCTTCGTTTTCGTAATATCCTATCATTACACTAGGTCCTTTTACTGTTATTTCGCCTATTCCTTGTTCATTTGGATTTTCTATTTTTACTTCTAAGTCTGGTAATGGGAATCCTATTGAGCCAGGTCTTTTTCTTTTATCTGTTTCTGCTGATATTACAGGGGACGTTTCTGTTAAACCATATCCTTGTATTGTTTCTATTCCTAAGTTGTTATAGCCTATTATTGTATCTTTATCCATTGGTGCTGCTCCAAATAGTGCTATTCTTAGGTTTCCTCCTAATTTATCTAATACTGATTTGAATATTTTTCTTCTTATATCTATTTTGCATTTTAAAAGTGTGTTTGATATTTTTGTCATTTTTTCTATTAGTTCTTTTTTTCCACTTTCTTCTATTCCTTTTTGTAATTTTTTATAAACTGATTCTAATACTAATGGTACTGCTACAAATACGCTTATTTTGTATTCTACTAGGTTTTGTGCTATATATCTTAGTCCATCTGAAAATGCTACTGTTACTCCATAATATATTCCAAATAGAAATGTTATTGTGCTTTCAAATGTATGATGCAATGGCAAGAATGATAATAGTGTGTCTGTTGGATATAGTTTTAAATATTGTGCTAATGCCATTATGTCTGAACATATATTTTTTTGTGATAACATTACGGCTTTGGGCTCTGATGTTGTTCCTGATGTAAATAGCATTATTGACATTTTTTCGTTATCTATTTTTTTATTTTCAAATTCTGTATTGCCTTGTTGTATTTCTTTTTCTCCTATTTTTTGTAGTTCTTTATATGATTTTTCTTCACTGTTTTCTTTTTCTAAATCCATATTTATATAGTATTTTAATTTACTTGTTTTGTTTTTTCTTATGTTATTAAATATTTCTTTATATTTTTCTTCGTATATTACCGCTTCGGCCCCGCTTCTTATTATTAAATTTTCTATTTCTTTTTCTTGTAATGCTTTGTCTAATGGTACTACTATCATATTTCCTAATGTTATACTTAAATAACTTGTACACCATTCATATCTGTTATTTGATATTAATATTATTTTTTTGTTTTCTAAGCCTAATTGTAATAATGCTGTTCCTAAATTTTCTATGTCTTCTCTAAATTCTGTGTATGTTTTTTGTATATATTCTGGTGTTTTACTTGTTATATCTTTTTTGTATGTATATGCTATGTTATTTGGGTATTTTTCTACTGTTTTTTCTAGTAATTCTCTATAATTTTCTATTTTTTCTACGTCTTTATATACAATCTTATTTTTCATACTTTCCTCCAAATTCCATTTTTTGTTATTTTATAATATTTATTGTTTTTTTGCAAGTAGTTATCTATATAAATTTAATAAAAGTTATTTTAAAACTTGAAAACAAATATATATTAAACTCATGTTTTTGCTTAATACTATAATTTGACTTTATTTAGTATATAAATTATAATATGGTATATAATTATGAAAGGAGTTGATTTTATGTTAGGAGAGTCTGAGGTTATTATTGATTCTGAAAATGATAATCGTATTTTAGGTAAAACTTTTTATTGGATGTTTCTAGGGCTTTTAGGTTCTGGAATTGTTGCTGCTTATACTTATTTTTCTGGTTTATATATTAATCTAATTCTTGGAGGCTACTGGAATTTACTTTTAATTTTAGAATTAGTTGTAGTTTTACTTTTTAGTTTTTTATTTAAAAAGTTATCTCCTACTGCTGTGGGCGTACTATTCTTTGTTTATGCTATGATTAATGGAGTTACTCTTTGTACTGTTTTTGTCTTTTTTCAATTAAAATCAATAATTACTTTGTTTGTGGTTTCTAGTTTAATTTTTGCAGTTTTGGGTTATCTTGGTTATAACACTAATAAAGATTTAAGCAATTGGAGTTCTTATATAAGTGTATTTTTAATTGCTGGTATAGTATTGAGTGTTATTAATTTATTTTTTATTAAAAGTTCAGGTTTAGATTTAATTATTGATTGGTTTGTTTTGGCTTTATTTTTTGGTATTACAATTTATGATTTGAATAAAGTTAAATTTTTACAAGAAAATGATTTTATTGATAAGAGTAAACTTCATATTTATTGTGCAATGCAGTTATATTTAGATTTTATTAATATTTTCTTACGTGTTATTTCTATTTTTGGTAAAAGAAAAGATTAATATTTTTCTTAATTTTGTAAATACTAATCTAGGATTGATAATGTTTTAAAAATATTTATTTAAGCAATTTTGTCGCTCGAATGGAGGTTTTTATGTTTATTCCTAGTGAAGTTTATTATGAGGAGAAGGCTAAGGATTATTTTTTAGGGAAGGAATTAATTTCTCGTTATGAAAAATTAAATGTTCCTATGTTTGTTATTGAAAATCATAATAATATTCTTGAAATGAGGTCAAAACAAAATACGGATTTTCCTAAAATGAAACAGAATTTAATTATTGGTATTCGTAAGACTCATAAGTTTGTTCCTAATAATAAAATTTCTGATTTTCTAGTTCCTTATACTTCTTCTCGGTTGTACTGCTATGTGTATGTATTGCTATTTGGTTTGTAATTACAATAAGTGTTCTTATTTAAGGCTTTTTGTTAATCGTGAAGAAATGTTGGATAAGGTTATTTCTACTTGTAATAATAGTGATAAATTGCTTACTATGGAGATTGGTAGTAACAGTGATTTAATTCTTGAAAATTCTATTACTGGTAATTTGGAATGGACTATTCCTAATTTTATTGATAATTCTAATAAAGGTTTCTTAACTTTCCCTACTAAGTTTGATATGGTTGACCCTATTTTAAATTTGAAGCATAATGGTCGTATTATTGTTAGAATGAGTATTAACCCAGATTATATTATTAGAAGGGTAGAATTTGGTACTTCTATGCTTGCTGATAGGGTTAAAGCTATTAATAAGTTAAAAGAAGCAGGTTATACTGTTGGTATTTTAATTGCTCCTATTATTTTAGTTGATAATTGGAAGGAATTATATGAGAATTTATTTATTTTTTTATCTGAAAATTTGAGTGCTGAGGCAAAGAAGGATGTTTTTTTTGAATTTATTTTAATGACTTATAGTTATATTCATAAGGCTATTAATCATGATGCTTTTCCTAATGCTATTGAACTTTTTGATAAGGATAAAATGAAGGCTCGTGGCTACGGAAAATATGCTTACAAGGATTCTATTAGAAAAGAGGCAGAAGATTTTTTCTTTTCAAATATGAAGAAGTTTTTTCCTAATAATGTTATTAAGTATATGGTTTAAAGTAAAAATTTCTTGCTTTTTATGAATTTATAAAATTCATTAGGATTTCCCTTTGTAAATTTATCTTTTTCTAGTATGTATGAATGTGTTCTATCTATATATAAATAAAAAAATTCGTCTGTTTCATGTATTTTATATAGTTCTTTATATTTTACTTTATAGGTTTCACTTTTGTCTCTTACTTTAAAATATTTTTCGTAAAAATAGAAATAGAATGTATCTTCTTTTTCTATTTTTTTACTTTTTAATTCCTTATTTATTATTTTTATTTGTGAAAAGTATCTATAATATACTACTAGTGCTAATACTATTGAAAATATTATTGTTGAGCCTATTTGCTTATATTGTATATTTATTATTATGCAGTATATTAATAGTATTATGAATAATATGGTGTATATTTGATATTTTAGTCCGTATTTTTGGTTATGAAATTCTATAAATTTCATATATATATCTTTTGTATATTTTGTTACGTTTTTATATATTGGTTCCATATTTTTCTCCTATTTTTTCTATTATGTTATTATTATATCATTTTATTTTTATAAAATCTATATTTTATGTTGTATTATTTCTAAATTTATGTTATATTTTAATTAATTGATTAATTTTTTGAAAGGAGGATTGTTTATGTGGATTGCTATTATTGCTATTGTAGTTATAATCGCTTTGTTTTTAATTGTTACTTATAATAGTTTAGTTCAATTAAAACAAAAGGTTAAAAATGCTTGGAGTCAAATTGAAGTTCAATTACAAAGAAGATTTGATTTAGTTCCTAATTTAACTGAATGTGTTAAAGGTTATATGGCTCATGAAAAAGATGTTTTAGAAAAGGTTACAGAACTTCGTTCTTCTTGGGCTAATGCAAAAAGTATTGATGAAAAGGTTGATTTAGATAACAAATTACAAAATACTTTAAAAACAATTATGGCTGTTTCAGAGAATTATCCTGATTTAAAAGCTAATGAGAATTTTATTTCTTTACAAAATTCTTTAAGCGAAATTGAAGATAAAGTTTCTTATGCTAGACAGTTCTACAATGATGCTGTTACTATGTATAATACTAAAATAGCCGTTTTCCCTAATAATATTGTTGCTTCTTTATTTGGTTTTAAAGAAGAAAATTTATTTAATGTTGATAATAATGAAGCAAGAAATGCTGTTAAGGTTGATTTTAATAAATAATTTAAAAAGGCTAATTTACATTAGGCTGTGCATATTTGTGAAGCAAAATGCATATATGTGCGTCGAAAGCTTTGCTTTCGTTAACGCACAATTTTATTATTAAGAGGTTTTTATGAAAAAGTTTTTAAAGTTTATTTTTATTTTGAGTTTTGCTTTTGTTTTGTGGAATGTTTGTAATAATTCACAGGCAAACTCTATAAGCGAAATTTCTATGGATATTTTTATTGAGGATAATGGTGATGCTAAGGTTACGGAGGTTTGGACTTGTTCTAATAATAGTGGTACTGAGGTTTATCATCCTTATTATAATTTAGGGAATTCTCAAATTAAGGATTTAAGTGTTAAAGAGGGAAGTAAAATTTATACTACTTTAAGCAGTTGGAATACTTCTAAGAGTTTTGATTATAAGGCTTATAAGTGTGGTATTAATAAAATTTCTGATGGTGTTGAATTATGTTGGGGTATTAGTAATTATGGCTCTCATGTTTATACTGTTACTTATACTATTACTAATTTTGTGTCTCAATTAACTGATTCTCAAATGGTTTATTGGACTCTAATTCCACATAATTTTTCTAATTCTATTGGTAGTGTTTATATTAAAATTCATGCTAATAGTAGATTTAATGATGATTTTGGTGTTTGGGGTTATGGTAATTACGGTGGTACTGCTTATGTTTATGATGGTTATATTGAAATGCAATCTAAAGGTAGTTTAAGTTCAAGTGAATATATGACTATTTTAGTTCAGTTTCCTAATAATACTTTTAATACAAGTAATAAATTAAATCATGATTTTAACTATTATTTAAATATGGCAGAAGAAGGTAGCACAAAATATAATGTAAATAAGGTTAGTAATATTTTTATGGTTATATTTTCTATGCTTTTCACATTTTTCCCTTTTATAATTTTTATAATTATTTTTATTTTTTCTATTAAATATTCTAATTATGATAAAAAAATTGATTTTAAGGTAAGTGGTGGAAAGCATATTCCAAGGAATGTTGATTATTATAGGGATATTCCTTGTGATGGTAATATTTTTAGGGCTTATTATATTGCAAAAATTTATGGTATTTTAAAAAATGAAACTGATATTCTTGGTGCTATAATTTTAAAATGGGTTAAAGATGATGTTATTAAGCTTGAACAAAAAAATAATAGTTCAATTTTTAAAAAGGAAGATACTATTATTATTTTAAATACTACTACTGCTTCTCAATATAAATTTAGTTATATTGAACAACGATTATATAATATGCTTAATATTGCAAGTAAAGATGGTATTTTGGAGGATAAAGAGTTTGAAAAATGGTGCTCTTCTTCTTATAGAAGTATTTTAGGTTGGTTTAAGGATATTGATAAAAAAGAAAAGAATAATTTAACTCAGGAGGGTTATTTTACTACTTCTACTAAAAAATTTATTTTTGCTGGAAAACTTACAAAGTATATTGCAACTCCTAAATTAAGAGAAGAGGCTTTAAAAATTGCAGGTTTAAAAAGGTATTTATTAGATTATTCTTTGATTAGTGAACGTGAACCTATTGAAGTTAAATTGTTTGAAGAATATTTAATTTATGCTCAAATGATGGGTATTGCTAAGAGAGTAGCAAAAGATTTTAAAGATTTATATCCTGATGTTATTGAGGCTTCTAAATTTACTTCTTATGATTATATTATTTTTGTTAATACATATTCTGCTCGTGGTATTAGTAGAGCAAATTCTGCTAAATCTGCTGCTGAGGCTCGTGCTTCTAGTTATTCTTCTGGTGGTGGAGGATTTTCTTCAGGCGGAGGAGGCGGTGGCTCTTTCGGCGGTGGAGGCGGAGGCCGGTGGAGGTTTTCGTTGATATTATAAAAAAGAAGAAACTTTGAATTTTCAAGGTTTCTTCTTTTTCTATGTTTGTTTTAACTTTTACATCCTATCCAAAATTTATATTCATAGTCTTTTTGAATAGCTAAATTTAATTCATTTAATATTTTGCCATTTATATTTTTTTCAGTTAATTTTTGTATTAATCTTTTATTCCTATCTTTCAATTTTTGTATATCTTCTTCAGAAGGAATAACATTACTTTTACTTGAATTGCATGATTTATGAACATATACTAAATTCCATAAGTCGTCAGAATACAGATATGACCATGGAATAACATGATCTATACTTAACTCTTGATTATCTATATGTTTTCCACATATAAAACATATTCTTTGAGGATTTTCTATATCTAAATATTCTTTGAACTTTGATAACGAATTTCTCTTTACTTCTTGTTCATCTATTATTTTCACTTTTTTATTGATTCTTGGTGAACTATTGAAAGTTTCCAATATTAATCCCCATCTATAATTAATTAAGTCAAATAAGTCTTCGTAATTTTCTTTTAGTATATTTAAATTTGATGCTAGTATTTCTATTTTATCATCGCCTTTATTATATTTATATATTTCATCATGTTTTTCTCCATTAATGTAAGTAAATCTCCAACTAACATCTGCCTTTAATGTTTTTATAGTGTTAGTTAAACAATCATCATACTCTTTTCCTATATTAACTTTTATAGATTCTTCTATTCTTTCAAATCTATCTGGCTTTTTTATTTTTATAAAAGAGTAATATTCATTTATTAGTTTTTTTACATATTGTAATATTAATGGTGTTTCTACTAAATTACTTCCTTGAATTAAATCAAAAAATATGGTTTGATTCCAATAATACTTTATAAATTTATTAGCTATGTTTTTTAAATCTATTTTTACAATGTTTGTATTATATTCTTCTTCAAGTGAAATTTCTACAAGTGCCTTAGCCCATGCCATTTTATATGTATTTGTATAATTGCATTCTCTTATTATTTTTTTAAATAATTTATAAAAATTATTTTCCATCTTCTAATACCTTCTCTAAAAATATCTTTTCTTTAAATGCTCCTCTTTTTTGAACTTTTTCTTTCCTTATGCTTTCAAATTCGTCAATTGAAATATTTTTTACATCTAAAATTCCATATATTACTTCTACAATATCTGCTAATTCTTCTACATCTTCACTTTCTAAGTATTCTTTTATTTCTTCTTGAATTTTTTTATTTAATTCTATTAAATAATCATTATCGTTAAGTATTGTAGTTATTGGATTCCTATTATCTTTTGCTATAATTTCTGGTATTTTATCTCTTACTAGTTTATTATATACTTTCATATTTGCCTCCTATCATAAATTAATATTTTATTTTTATAAATTTATGTATTGTATATTATTGATAACCCTAATGAATATGAGCTTTTTATACTCCATATTTTTAAAAAAATTTAATTACACTCTGTTATCTTTTTATATTTCAGTTTGTATATGGAACTTTGCTTCATTAAATTTTGAAAAATTTGCATGTATGTCGTCTGTAATGTAAATCATTTAATAAATCTTTTTTAATCCTTTAAATATACTTCCATTTCTATTTTTGCCCATTCACCAATTTTTTCTTTACCTTTAACTTTTCCATATAATATTTTTCCTGCATCCATAAGTCTTGACAAAATTTCGTTTTTATCTCTAGGTATATATCCTAATTTGTTTCCTTCTTTATCTTTTACAACAATAGCTTTGCTATCATATTGATTGTTTGGTTCTCTAAAAAATTGAACTTCTACCCCTTCAGTTAGTTTTGGCTCAAGAATATCCATATTATCTATATGAGTAGTTCCTGCAATATGAACTTCTATTAAAAATATCTCTTGTGAAAATGGCTTTCCAATTTTTAAACCACCTTTATTATTCAATATATTTACTATATTATTATCATCTATTTTTATAATATCAGCCATTTGGTTCTCCTTTTAATTGTTTTAATATATTTTCTAAATTCGAATAAACTTCTTTACACATTTCCATTTCATTTTCTAATTCTTTTTTTCTCTTTTTAACTAATATATCACTTTTTAAAAATTCTTTTTTATTATATGGAAAACTTTCTTTTATTTTCTTTATTGATTCTAATAGTTCATTTGTTATTATTTTATATTTTTCTTTAGATTGCTTTAATTCTTCAAAATCTCCTATTTCAATATTTTCTTTTTCTGTAATTTCATCTGTTAATAATTCTAAATTTTTTAAGGTTTCTAAATCTCCATTTTCATATGCACGAGTTACTTGTAACAAGAGATTTTTATTTTTTTCACTATCTTCGTTGTTTAAGTCAGGATGAAGTTTCTTTATTAACTTTCTATAAATACTTTTTAATTCTTTACTATTTTCTTCAGATAGAATTCCATAGTTTTTTCTATTTAATGCATCTTGTAAATCATTAGACATTTGGTTGAGTTTTTGTTTGTATTCTTTATATTCAATATTTAGCTTTTCTTCGATTTCCTTTTCATTTGGAATTTCTTGCCTATTTATTTTTATTTGATATAATTCTATTTTTCTTTTTAACCTTAAAATTTCGCATTGAAATTCAAATAGCTTATATTCTAGTATTCCTACTTTTGACATATATTCTGTTTCTATATTTTTACAAATATGATATACAAGTTCATCTTTTTCTTCATATAAACTTGCAATATCTTCTTTTAGTTGCTTTACTTCTTCTATGAGTCTTAAATATTCTGGACTTATTATTATATCACTCATAGTGACTAATTTATCTTTTAGATTTAATTCTTTATACTTTAGTCCACTTGTATTAAACCATTTCTTTAATTCTTGTCCACTCTTTTTTATCCATTCATTTAATTCTTGAAATGTTGGTGTCTCTTTAATAATATTTCTATCTATAAATTCAACATTATTTTCTTCTAACCACTTTTTTGCTTTCTTACATGTAGAACATTTTGGATATTCTATAAATATATTTTTCATTACTCTTTCCTCCTATTTTAAATTATTCATCTTATAATCTCACTTTCAAAATATTGTTCTTGAAAATTAGTTAAAATTCTTATTTCTTCATCTGTATAATTTTTTCCTTTTGGTACAACAAACGTATTGCTTTATTATATTCATCTATTCCAAAATCAATTGTAGGAACAATTTCTTTATTTTCACACATTTTCATAAATTCATTTATGGTAACCCATTTTGCATCTATTGCTTCTCCATCTGGAAAAGTTATATCTTTTAAATCTATATTTCTTCTAAATAACCACAAGTCTTTAAATTCTGGTGGAATGCTATCCTTTCTTATTTCTTTTAAGAATATTGCTTCTTTTTTAGAAAATTCAACTCCTAGTTCTTCTTTTAATTCTCTAATAATTCCTTCTAAACTTGTTTCTCCTGCTAAAATTGAGCCACTATTGCATTCCCACATTAATCCAAATTTTTTGTATTCAGCTCTTTTACTTATTAAAATTTCATTTTTAAAATTAATTATTATTTTCTGCAATTATATCACAATATGTTAATTATTTGAATACTAACTTTGCTAAAATTTATAGAACTTTTGTGTGTTTTTATAGCATTTTTGGTGATTTTGTCCCCAAAGTCTGAAAAACTTGTTACACAATAGTTTCAAAACAACATTTGCAAATTGGAAATTTTAGTAATACATAATTAAAAATTAAAAAGTGTGAAATTTAACTTTTGATTTAAAAGCCATTTTCACACTTTTTATATTTTATTTACTCATTATATACTAGTCAAATACTGGTCAATTACTAGTCAATTAATCATCAAATATTTATAAAATCTAATATTATTTTTTTAATATAAATTTCTTTTTTGGATCATGATTACTAGTACCAATCCATTCTATAATTTC
>CANRES010000035.1 GCA_947629625.1 uncultured Clostridia bacterium
GTAGCTAAGTATGGAAGGGATAAACGCTGAAAGCATCTAAGTGTGAAGCCCACCCTAAGATAAGATATCCCATTGCGTAAGTAAGTAAGATACCAAGAAGACGACTTGGAGATAGGTTGGAGGTGTAAGTACAGTAATGTATTAAGCTGACCAAAACTAATATATCGAGGGCTTAACCAAGAGGGAAAAAAGAAAAAGTGAACCTAAAAAGATATATCTATATATTTTTGAGTGTGCTGAAAAAATATTTTGTATAATATTAAAAAAAATGGAAAAAATATATAAAAAGGTATTGCAAAAATAAAAGAAATGTAATATAATACAGAATATTAAGAAAGTATACAAAATTTTTTGGTGATAATAACATAGAGGGTACACCTGTTCCCATGCCGAACACAGAAGTTAAGCTCTATAATGCCGAAGATACTTGCGAGTTACCTTGCTGGGAAAATAGGTCGTCGCCAATTTATATTCCTCAATAGCTCAGTCGGTAGAGCATTCGGCTGTTAACCGAAGGGTCGTTGGTTCGAGTCCAACTTGAGGAGCCAAAATAATAAATCCTAGAAAGCTTAGTATATAGGCAATCTAGGATTTTATTTTATTATTGCATAGGAAAAATCGAAAATTTTTCTGTATATAAAAAGGTTAATTTACATTAGACGGTGCATATTGCTTTGCTTTCGTTAATGAACAATTTTCTTTTCTAATTCAATTTTACTTTGAATTATTGACATAATTAACCAAAAAATGGTATAATATATAAGTCAAATAATAAAAAAATGAGGTTAAAATAATGGAAAAAAAAATAACAATAATAATAATTTCTATTATAATTTCATTATTAATTTTTTATACAATAATACAAATAGGAATAAAAATAAATCCAATAAAACCAAAAAACAATAATGAAATAGAAATTGTTACAACAATATTTCCATATTATGATTTTGCAAGAGCAGTAGTTGGAAGTGAAAATAACATACATCTATTAATAAATCCGGGAACAGAAATACATTCTTATGAACCAACACCAGTAGATTTGGTAAAAATTCAAAATGCTGATGTATTTATATATAATGGTGGAGAAAATGATGCTTGGGTAGAAGAAATATTAGAAACAATAGATACAAGTAATATAACCATTATAAAAATGATGGATTATGTTGAAAAAATAGAAGAAAATAATAAAGATATATATAGTAATGAAGAAGAAAAAGAAGAATTAGAATATGATGAACATATTTGGACATCTCCAAAAAATGCTATAAAATTAGTACAAGCAATTAAAGAAAATTTGATAAAAATTGATGAAAGTAAAAAAAGTACATATGAACTTAATGCTAGAAACTACATAGAGGACATAGAAGAAATAGATAATGATATACAAGAAATTGTTAATAATTCTAAAAACAAATTATTAATTTTTGGAGATAGGTTTCCATTTAGATATTTTATAGAACAATATAATTTAAAATATAAAGCAGCATTTTCAGGATGTAGTACAGAAACAGAACCATCAGCAAGTACAGTTGTTAATTTAATTAATGATATAAAAAATAACAATATACCAGTTGTTTTATATATAGAATTAAGTAGTAAAAAAGTTGCAAATACACTAGCAGAAGAAACTAACGTAGAAGTAATGTGCTTACATTCATGTCAAAGTATTAGCAAAGAAGACTTTGAAAATGGAAAAACTTATGTATCAATTATGAGAGATAATGTAAATGTATTAAAATATGCACTAAGATAAAACAAAATTTTAACACAAATTAGAGACTATTAGTTACCTTAAAAAATTTGCTTAAATGGAGGTTTTTATGAAGCAAATAGAATGTAAAAATATTGTTGTAAATTATGATTCAAATATTGCAGTAAAAAATGTATCTTTTTCAATAGATAAAGGAGATTACCTTTGTATAGTAGGAGAAAATGGGTCAGGAAAAAGTACATTAATAAAATCTATTTTAGGCTTAGAAAAAATAAAATCTGGTGAGATTATATTTTTAAATGACTTAAAAAGAAATGAAATAGGTTACTTACCACAACAAACAATAGTACAAAAAGATTTCCCTGCTTCTGTATTTGAAGTTGTTTTATCTGGAACTCTAAATAGTAGAGGGATTAAACCTTTTTATTCAAAAAAAGAAAAGGATTTAGCAAATGAAAATATAGAGAAATTAGGGTTAAAAGAGTTTAAAAATAAATCATATAAAAAATTATCTAGTGGACAACAACAAAGAGTTCTATTAGCAAGAGCTTTATGTTCAACTAAGAAAATAATATTTTTAGATGAGCCAATTACAGGATTAGATATAAATATTACAAAAGAGATGTATTCTATTATAAAAAAAATAAATGAACAAGGAATTACAGTTGTAATGGTTTCACATGATATAAATTTTGCAATAAATAATGCAAATAAAATTTTGCATATGCAAAAAGAATGCAAATTTTTTGGAACAGTTAATGACTATGTAAATAGTGAAATTTACAAAAATTTTATAGGAGGTAGTGAAAATGTTTAATGTATTAACTGAAATGCTTTCATATACCTTTATAATAAGAGCAATAATTGTAGGTGGACTAGTAGCATTATGTTCATCTTTATTAGGTGTAAGTTTAGTATTAAAAAGATATTCTATGATAGGTGATGGATTATCTCATGTCGCTTTTGGTGCATTGACAGTAGCTATGGCATTAAATTTAACACCATTATATGTATCAATACCAGTTGTTGTAATATCAGCCTTTCTTTTATTAAAATTAAGTGAAAGAAGTAAACTAAAATCAGATTCAGCTATTGCATTAATATCAACAGTTGCATTAGCAATAGGTGTAATTTCAATATCACTTGCAAAAGGCGTAAATACAGATGTATTTAGTTATATGTTTGGAAGCATATTAGCAATGAATTCAACAGATGTAGTTATTAGTATAGCATTATCAATAGTTGTATTAGTTCTAGTAATATTATTTTACAACAAAATATTTGCCGTAACTTTTGATGAAAATTATGCAATGGCAACAGGCACAAATTCAAATTTATATAATATGATAATAGCATTTTTAACTGCAATAACAATTGTTATTGGAATGAGAATTATGGGTACAATGCTTATTTCAAGTTTAATTATTTTCCCAGCACTAACATCTATGAGAGTATGTAAAACCTTTAAAAGTGTTATGATTAGTTCTGCAATAATATCAGTAATCTGTTTATTATTAGGAATAATAATATCATATGTATATGCAATTCCGACAGGTGCAAGTATAGTTATGGTTAATGCTATAATGTTTGTAATATTTTTTGTTGTTGGAAAAGTATTAAATAAAGTGTAAATTGGAGAATAATATGGAATGTCCTATAAAAAAGAATGAAGAATATATTGTAGATATAATAGATAATGGATTTGAAGGAGAAGGAATTGCAAAAATAAAAGATTTTACAATATTTATACCGGGAGCCATTATTGGAGAAAAAGTTAAAATACATATTTTAAAAGTAAATTCTTCTTATGCTTTTGCAAAGATTATTGAAATATTAGAAAAATCTAAAAATAGAATAGATACAAATTGTAATACTTATGAAAAATGTGGTGGTTGCAATTTAAGACATATTTGTTATGAAGAAACTTTGAATATGAAAAAAAACGCTGTTCAAAGTCTAGTAAACAAAACATTATCTAATAAATTGAAGGTAAAAAATACAATAGGAATGGAAAATCCATATTATTATAGAAATAAAGCACAATATCCAGTTGGAATTGATAAAAATGGTAAGTCTATTATAGGAGTGTTTGCAAATAGAACACATAATATAATACCAATAGATAATTGTAAAATACAAGATAAAAATTCAGAAGAAATAGCAAAATTTATAATTGATTTTATTAATAAAAATAATATATCAGTATATAATGAAAAAACTTGTAATGGATTATTTAGACATGTAGTTATTAAAGTTGGAAAAAGAACTAATGAAATAATGTGTATACTTGTAATAAATGGGGACAATTTTGAAAAAGAGAAGAAATTAGTTGAAGAATTAAAACAAAATTTTAGTAATATCAAAACCATAGTAAAAAATATTAACAAAAAAAATACCAATGTGATACTAGGTGAAAAAAATATTACTTTATATGGAAGCGGTTATATAGAAGACAAATTAGGAGATTATACTTTTAAAATATCACCAATGTCTTTTTATCAAATTAATCCTATTCAAACAGAAAAATTATATAATCTAGCAATACAAATGGCAAATTTAACGGGAAATGAAACTATATTAGATTTGTATTGTGGAATTGGAACAATAGGAATATTTGCTTCAAAATATGTTAAAAAAGTATATGGAATAGAAATTGTAGAACAAGCAGTTGAAGATGCAAAAGAAAATGCTAGAATAAATAATATTACTAATACAGATTTTTTTGCTGGTGATGTTGAAGTTATATTAGAAGATTTATTGAAAAATAAAAATATAAAACCAGATGTAGTTTTTGTTGATCCTCCTAGAAAAGGGTTAGATAATGTAACTATTAATAATATTTTAAAGGTTTTACCAAATAAAATCGTATACATTAGTTGTAATCCTGCAACTTTAATAAGAGATTTAAAGTTATTAGAAGATAAATATGAATTGCTAGAAATTCAACCTGTTGATATGTTTCCATTTACAAGCCATGTGGAGTGTGTAACAGTACTACAATTAAAATACTAATAAAGAAAGGTAGTAATTATGAAAATAGGAATAGATATAGATGGAGTAATATTAGACTATGAAAGAGTATTGAAAACATATGGAGATTTGTATGATTTTATAGAACTAAATAAAGATGGAATTATTAATAGAAATGAGCATTATTTAAGAAATAGATATAACTGGACTGAAGAAGAAAGAATGAATTTTGTTAATAAATACTTTATAAAATTATCAAAGAAAACTCCACTAATACCGGGAGCAAAAGATGTAATTAATATGCTACAAAAAGAAGGCAATGAACTAATTATAATATCTGCAAGAGGTGGTATGATTGAAGAAATGAAAGATGTTGCAATAGATAAATTCAATGAAGAAGGATTATCATTTGATAAATATTATTGGAAACAAGAAGATAAATTAGAAGTTGCACAACAAGAAAATATTGATGTTATGATAGATGATTCATACGATGTTTGTAAAAAATTATCAGAAAATAAAATTAAAACAATTTATTTTAGAGATAAAGAAATGAAAAAATTAGAACAAAATGAATATGTAAAAGAGGTTAGTAATTGGGGCGAAATTTATAGATATATTATGGAAGAAATAAAAAAACTGTAGCTTATATATTTCTATATAAGCTACATACTAAATCATAACTGCTTACCGAAGTAAGCCTTCTCAGTCATCTAATTAAATAGATTTCCTATTAATTAAATGATACTATATTTTTATGTAAAAATCAAGAATTTTATGCAAAAATTTTTGAAAAGTTATAAATTATTTTTAGCAGGTCTATATTTAAATAAATCAGAGTCTAAAAAAGCTTTTGATATATTATCTAAATCAATTCCTTTAATATTTCCTTTTTTCTTTGTGAAATCTATTCTTTCAATACTTATAGGATTAATGTTGAAAATATTTACCCATCTTTTCATTGTTTTAAAGTTATATATTTTTCCAAGTTCAATATAAGTTTTACTAGCAAGTTGTTTTTCTGTTGGTTGCTTACTTGTAATAGGCAAAACTAATAATGTTTTACCACCATTTTTTAAAACTACAGCTGGATGCCTACCACTAAACTCTTCACCTATATTAAATCCAAATTCAACCCAAACGACATCTCCACGAACAATATATTCTTTTGATTTTTCAATAAATTCAGGAGAATTTATTATAATTTTTGTTTTCTTATCTATCCATTCAAGATAATCTTTAGGAGAGTTTCTTTTATTATAGAATTTTTCATTTTTATGTATTTCATAATAATTATCTAAAGTATTTTTTG
The DNA here is from genome assembly GCA_947629625.1 of uncultured Clostridia bacterium. Taxonomy (GTDB): domain Bacteria; phylum Bacillota; class Clostridia; order TANB77; family CAG-508; genus CANRES01. The sequence continues at coordinate 5,994 of CANRES010000035.1, forward strand.
TATTATTTAAAATATTTAATAATTCTTGCATATATAAAACATCCTTTCGTATTTATATTATATCAAATATATACAAAAAATCAATAGGTTTTGATAAAAAACAAAACTTTTGTTTGAATATAAACTATATCAATAGTAAATTGTTTTAAATATTTAAATTCATAGATAAGAGTTGAATTGGAAGTGTTAAAAAAAGCACTTCCTTTTTTGGAGGTCTTATGGTATAATGCTATAAAAATAATAACATGGAGAGTGTGAGAATGTATTATTCAGAAATGAAACAAGCAGTAAATCTTCTTGCAAATGAATGGAATTTAGGAAAAAGAGAAAGTGGTGCGACAGGTAATATTTGTGCATGGATATATCTTTTGAATATATTAGAAGAAAGTGAAAAAATAGTTACATATAGTGATGGAAAAAAATTAGTTGGATTTAGTGGATATTCAAAAAATAATTCTAAAAAACATTTATTGAAAAAGAAGTTTTATACTATAATAAAAAATAAATTATATAAAAGTAAAGATATTAAAGATTTGAATGAATTAAAGGGATATGAAAAAAATTATAATTTTCTTCCAAAGGAATTAGAAAATTATTTTAATGGAGAAGTCTCTATTTTGCTAGTTGATAAAAATTATAGAGGTAAAGGAATTGGCAAAAAACTATTGTTTAAAGTATTTGAATATGCAAAAAAAAGATAATATGAGAAATTTACAAATATTAACAGATGAAGCATGCAATTTTAAATTTTATGAAGCCTGTGGATGTGAAAAAGTTTATGAAACTATTGTAAAAAATAAGGAGTATGGTAAATTAGGAAATATACCAAAATCAAAAGCATTTATATATGAAAAAAAGCTATAAAACTGAAGGAGAAAAATAATGAAATTAACAAGTAAAGAAGCATTAAAAATGTTAGAAGAAGAAAGACATAAAACTTCAAATGAAGGTTGGATAAATCATTCAATTTGTGTTGGAAATACTGCAGGAAAAATTGCAAAAGCTTTAAATTTGGATGAAGATTATGCTAAAACTTTAGGCTACATACATGATATTGGAAAAAGATATGATTATAATGAAAGTGGTGTATTTCCACATGCTATGAAAGGCTATGAATATATAAAATCATTAGGATATGATGAAGAATATGCGGGAATTTGTATTAAACATTCCTTTTTAAATAATGATATAGATTGTATATCAAATGATAGAGATGAAACAGATAGAAATAATCCTAATTTTGAATTTGTAAAAAATTATATAAAAAATGAATACACAATTTATGAAAAAATAATTAATTTATGTGATTTGATGTGTACTACTGAAATTCTAACAATTGATAAAAGAGGAATGGATTTATTGTTAAGACATGGAGTTTATGCTAAAACACATTATCATATAAAAGAAACATATAAATTAAAGGAATTTTTTGATAATTTATTAGGATATAATTTATATGACTTATTTCCAGAAATTAAAGAAAATTTATAGATATATAAAAAAATAAATAAAATTATACGAGGAGATAAAATTATGAAAAAAGTAGCGATTTTTGGTTCAACAGGTTCAATAGGAGAAAGTACATTAAATGTAATAAGAGAAAACAAAGATAAGTTTAAAATAGTAACATTAGTAGCAGGAAAAAATATAGAAAAATTAATAGAGCAAATAAAAGAATTTCAACCTAAAAACGTATATATTATAGATAAAGAAAATGCAGATAGACTAAAAGAAACATTTAAAAATATAAACATATATTATGGAGATGTTGGAATGGAAGAAATATCACAATTAGTAGATTTTGATATTTCAATTTCAGCATTAGTTGGAATAGCAGGTTTAAAACCAACATATAACATGATAAAAAACGGTAAGACAGTTGCATTAGCAAATAAAGAGGTATTAGTTGCAGGTGGAGAATTAATAATGAAAACAGCAAAAGAAAATAATGCCAAACTACTTACTGTTGATAGTGAACATAGTGCAATTATGCAATGTTTAAATGGTGAAGAAAATAACGAAATAGATAAAATATTATTAACTGCATCAGGAGGTCCATTTTTTGATAAAGAAATAACAGACAAAATTACAGTAGAAGAAGCATTAAACCATCCAACATGGAGCATGGGAAAAAAGGTAACAATAGATTCTTCAACAATGATGAATAAAGGATTTGAAGTAATAGAAGCAAAATGGTTATTTAATGTAGAACCAAGTCAAATTGAAGTAGTAGTACATAGAAAAAGTTTAGTACATTCAATGGTACAATTCAAAGATGGTACAATAATGGCAAACATAGGACCAAAATCAATGCAAATACCAATAGCGTATGCTTTAAATTTTCCTAATAGATTAACAAACAATATAGAAAAATTAAATTTATTTGAAATTGTAGACTTAAAATTTGAAAAACCAGATTTAAATAAGTTTAAATGTTTACAATTAGCTTATGAAGCAATAAAAAGAGGACATAGTTTTCAAGTAGTTTTAAATGCCGCAAATGAAGTTTTAGTAGATAGTTTTTTAAATAAAAAAATAAAATATACAGATATTCCATTAGGAATAGAAAAAGTTATGAATTGTTATGAAAAAAGAGAATTAAAAACTGTTGAAGAAATATTAGATTTTGATAAAGAAGTAAGAGAAAAAACAAGAGAAATTATAAAATAATACATAATGGACATCCATATTAGAATACCTATATAATGGAGGTATATAATATGGATGTTTCATCTTCTAAAAAGAAAAAAATAATAAAATACACAATGATAATATCATTTGTATTAGTTGCATGTATATTCACAAAAACATTTGGAATGCAACACTACTATAATGTAGGATTTACAACAGGATTAGTAACGGCCACAAAATTAAATGTAAGAAATGGACCTGGAATACAATATAAAGTAATAGATACAGTAAATTATGGAGAATATATTAGAGTATTTGCAGGAGTTGGCAACTGGTATATAGTTCAAGTAGAAGGAGACTATATTGGTGCAGTTAGTAAAGACTATATTAAGCCAATATACCCAAATACAAATAATTCAACTTCAAATAACACAGGAACAAGTAATAATCAAAACAATACAACAAATACTTCTACATTAACAGCAGACGAAAAAGAAACCTTTGATTTAATTAATCAAAAGAGAATAAACAATGGATTACAAGCATTAAAAATAGATAATGAAGTACAAAGAGTAGCAAGAATAAAAGCACAAGATATGGTTACAAATAACTATTTTGCACACGAATCTCCAATTTATGGATCACCATTTGATATGCTTAAAAGTTTCAAAATATCATATAAAACTGCGGGAGAAAATTTAGCCGGAAATTCTAGTAATAGTGGAGCAGTAGAAGCGTGGATGAATTCATCAGGACATAAAGCAAACATATTAAATAGCAGTTATAATTACACAGGACTTGGAGTAGTAAGTAGCCCAAGATATGGAAAAATATATGTTCAAATGTTTATAGGAAAATAAACCTTTTTGCAATAATTTAGATTATTGCAATTTTTTTTGTTCATAATAATATAAAAAGGAGGAGAAAAAATGAAAAATTATTTAGAAATTGATGTTATAAAAGCATTAGAGATTTTAGATTCAAGAGGAAATCCTACTTTACAAGTAGAGGTAATAACAGAAGATGGTTATAGAGGAGTTGCAATGGTACCATCAGGTGCATCAACAGGAAGTTTTGAAGCGGTTGAATTAAGAGATGGAGATGAAACAAGATATGATGGAAAAGGTGTAAAACAAGCAGTATATAATGTAAATTCAATAATAGCACCAAAAATAGAAGGGCTAAATGTTTATGAACAAGCAAAAATAGATAAGGAACTAATAAATTTAGATGGAACAGAAAATAAATCAAAATTAGGTGCAAATGCAACATTAGGAGTATCATTAGCAGTTGCAAGAGCAGCAGCAAATTCATTAGGAATACCACTATATAATTATATAGGAGGAACAAATGCAAAAGTATTACCAATACCTATGATGAATATTTTAAATGGAGGAAAACATTCAGATAATACAGTAAATATACAAGAATTTATGATAATGCCAATAGGTGCAAAGACATTTTCAGATGCAATGAGAACAAGTGTAGAGGTATATCATACATTAAAGAAGGTTTTAAAAGAAAAGAAATTAGTTACAAGTGTTGGGGATGAAGGAGGATTTGCACCAAATTTAGAAAATGATGAAGAAGCTTTAAAATTAATAATGGAGGCAATAGAAAAAGCAGGATTTGAAGCGGGAAAAGATTTTGCAATAGCATTAGATGTAGCAAGTACAGAAATGTATGAAGAAGCAAAGAAAATAGGAAAAGAAGGATTATATTATTTCTGGAAAACAGAAGAATTAAAAACACCAGAAGAAATGATAGAATATTTAGTTTATTTAACACAAAAATACCCAATAATATCAATAGAAGATGGACTAGCAGAAGAAGATTGGGATGGTTGGCAAAAACTTACTGAAAAATTAGGAAAAAAAATACAACTTGTCGGAGATGACCTTTTTGTTACTAATATTAAAAGATTAAAAAAGGGTATAAAACAAAGAACGGCAAATAGTATTTTAATTAAATTAAATCAAATAGGAACATTAACAGAAACATTAAATGCAATAGAATTAGCAAAAAGAAATGGCTATTCAGCAATAGTGTCTCATAGGTCAGGAGAAACAGAAGATACTACTATTGCAGATATTGCGGTAGCAGTAAATGCAGGGCAAATAAAAACAGGGGCACCATGTAGAACAGACAGAGTAGCAAAATATAATCGTCTTTTATATATTGAAGACGAATTAGAAGATATAGGAAAATACAACATATATATTGATTAAAAGATTTAATGGAGGTTTTTATGTATAATTTTAGAACAGATTTAGCGTCTGAAAGACGAGATATTTATAAAAAAGCAAATAATTTAGAAGAAGAGATTGATGGTATTGAAGCAGAAGAAATAAAAGAAAATGAAAAAATAAAAATTACAAAAGTAAAAGTTACAAATCAAAATGGAGCAGAAGCAATAGGAAAACCAATTGGAAACTATATAACAATTGATATAAAAAAATTAAAAGTTGCAACACCAGAAGATATACAAAAAGCAGCAGAAGTTTTAGCAAGAGAATTAAGAAAATTAATAGATGAACATTCTGCGAAAATTGATGAGATATTAGTTGTAGGTCTAGGAAATGAATATGTAACTCCAGATTCATTAGGACCAAAAGTAATAGCAGATATTGATGTTACAAGACATATTTTAAAATATATGCCAGAAATTTTAGATCCAAATACAAGACCGGTTAGTGCTATATCTCCCGGAGTATTAGGAACAACAGGTATAGAAACATTAGAAATTTTAAAAGGAATAGTAGATAATACCAAGCCAAAATTATTAATAATAATTGATGCTTTATCTTCAAAAAGTATAGAAAGAATAAGCAGTACAATACAATTAGCAGATACAGGCATTGTTCCGGGTGCAGGGGTAGGAAATACAAGAAAAGAAATTAGTAAGGATACCTTAGGAATACCAGTAATTGCAATAGGAATTCCAACTGTTGTTGAAGCAGCAACAATAGCATCTGATAGTATAGATTTATTTATTGAAAAATTACAAAATGAAGCAAAATCTAACGAATATCTAAATAATTTAAAAGAACAAGATAAATATGAAGAAATAAGAGAGGCATTAATGCCGGGTGATTATAATTTTATTGTAACACCAAAAGAGATTGATGAATTAATTGAAAATATGAAAGATGTTGTTGCAAGGGGAATTAATTTATCAGTGTAAATAAATATAAAATTAAAAGGTGAAGAGGGTAGAAAATGTATAATAAATATTTAATTTTTTTACCTTCTTTTCCATTATATAAATCTATAAATACAATAGAAGAAATAGTAAAAATACATAATAATAAGTAAATATAAAAATATATGGTATTAAAATAAAGTATAAAATAAGATAAATATTTTAAAATTACAGCCAAAATAAATGAAACATTCATTAACAATTTATGATTTTTAAAAGCATAAAAAATAAATATAATTGTTATTCCAAATGCACCATAATCAAAGTTTAATACTTCTGCAATTGTAGAAAAAAGAAAAAATGAAATAACACCTAGAATTTTATTTTTATCATATATCCAAATTGTAGCAAGACCTAATGATAATGTAAAGAAAATATTAAATGCAAAAATATTTTCTACCAAATTCATTTTAAATAATAAAAATGGAATTTGAGATATTAAAGCAAACAAAAATAATCTTAAAAAATATTTTTTAAGATTTCGTGTATGTACATAGCCTTCTGTAATTTGAAAAGCAAAAATAGGAAAAGCAAGTCTTCCAATAAAATTAAAAAATGAAAATCCATTAAAAATTAAATAACCAGAATGGTCAAATAACATTGATATTAATGCTATAATCTTTAAAGTAAATGAAGACATACTTTTCCTCCTTTGTTTTTAAAATTTTTCTTTATTTATTCAAATTTGCATTTGTTTCTTTTTCGCCGTTATATTGTTCAATAAAATATAATGGTCTTCCTTTGGATTCATAAAATGCTCTTCCAAGATATTCACCAATTACTCCTAAGAAAACAAGTTGTAATCCACCTAAAAATAATATAACAACCATTGTTGAAGAATATCCGGGAACATCAATTCCATATATAAGTGCTTTAATAATTATAATCATCATATAAATAAAACCAGCGATTGAAACTCCTAAACCAATAAAAGCAGCCCATCTTAATGGTGCAGTTGTAAAAGAAGTTAAACCATCAATAGATAAATTTAGTAATTTTCCATAATTCCATTTAGTATTACCAGCAGCACGAGGATCTCTATCAAATAAAATTTCCTTTTTGTTATATCCAATCCAACTAAATAAACCTTTTGTATATCTTTGAGATTCCCTAATAGATTTTAATGCTTCAACACAACGTCTATCTAATAATCTAAAATCTCCTGTATCTTTTTGAATTTCAATATTTGTAACACTTTGTAAAGTTTTATAATACATTTTAGATGTGAATTTTTTAAGAAAACTTTCACCTTTTCTAGATTTTCTTTTAGCATAAACATCATCATAGCCTTCTTCCCAGTATTTTAACATTTCAGGAATAAGTTCAGGGGGGTCTTGTAAATCTGCATCAATTATTATTACACAATCTCCTTTTGAATAATCAAGACCTGCTATCATTGCAGTTTCTTTTCCATAATTTCTAGATAAGTTTAAGTAACAAATTCTTTTATCTTTTTCACGTAATTCTTTCATTATATTTAGAGTGTTATCTTTGCTACCATCATTAACTAAAAGTACTTCAAAATTATAGTTAAATTGTTCATCCATAATTGCTTTTAATCTTTCATATAACATGTGTAGCACGTCTTGTTCATTATATGCAGGGACTAGTATTGTAACTAATTTTTTATTTTCGTTTTCCATAAATTATTGTATCTCCTTATTTATTATTTTTTTCTTTACTTTCAGGTATTATTATATTATTTGGTATATTTTTTTTCTTTGGTTTAGCAGGGGTAATGTGTTCACTAACATCAGAAAGGTCTAAATCTTTAATATTACCTTGAACTATCTCATAATTTTTCTTTTTATTATCGTTATTTTCATTACTCATAATTAAAACTCCTATATAACATTAATATAGTATATAATAACATAAAAATATAAAAAATACAACAAAAAATGTAAATTAATATAGTTAGAGTGATTTATAAAATATTACATTTTTATTAAATTTTTAAAATTAGTATTGACATATTAATAAAGTTTATATAAAATAAGAGTGTAAGAAAAATTAAAAACAAAAGAAGGGAGTTTTAAAAATGATAGCAAGTCTTGAAACCATTGGTACTCTACACACACACACACACACACAATATGTTTAGTAGATAGGATAATTGCGTCATTTTTAGTCTCAAAAT
>CANRES010000036.1 GCA_947629625.1 uncultured Clostridia bacterium
GTATTTTGTGATAACCACCTTAGTTGATTTTAAAATTTTAAAACCGGACATTTCTGAAAGTCTTTAACATATTTTTTGTTAATTTTTAATGTTCTATATCATCTTTATCTTTTTTTGCTTTTATATCATCTAATTTCTTTGCTAAATCTGGATCTAAATCAGATACTTCTGGAAATTTCATTTCTCCATCATTTACTTTATATTTTTCTTTAAAATGTTTTTCATTTATCATATTTTCAATTGTTTTTGCTGATTCTGGAGTTATACCTTCTTCTAAATCTTCTGATTTAACAGGTGTTTTAGTTATTGGGAATGATTTTGTAATTTTATCATTATTTCTTTTTTCATTGAAATTCCAAAATGCAAATTTTATAGATTGTAATAAATTTTTCTTTACTTTTGCAATATTTCTATGTTCATAAGCATTTTTTTCTATTTGTTTCTTTTCTTCTTTTGATATATTAGATTTTGATAATTTACTAATATCATAAGAAATTTTTACATAATCATTATTTTCTATATCTATTCCATTTAAACGTGATATATAGTCATTTAAAAGTTTCTTATTACTTTTTAAAATTTTAACAATATTTACATCTGCTTTTTCATATTTTTTTAATTCTTGTAATCCTTCATTACTTTTAAAACTCATTTCAGGATATATTTCTTTTAAATACCCTTTTATAAGTTCATTTTTTGTTTCACTTTCATAATAATTAACGTTACTATCATTATATTTTTTATTATTATCAACTTCATATTTTATAAAAGGTCTATTTTTTGTACCTTCATCATAAGCAATTATATCTATTTTAGTTATATTTTGTTCTTCTAATTCTTTTTTAACATCACTTGTGTTAACACTTTTGTTAGTTAATTTTTTTTCTGATTCTTCACGTTCTTTTATCTTTTCCAAGTTTTCTTGTTGAACTTTTAACATTGCCATATAACCTTTTTTCATAACTGGATCTTTTGCTTTTTCAATTTTTCCTTTGATTTCTTCTATTGAGTCTTCTAATTTTTCTTTTGCTGTTTTTTCTTTGGGTTTTACTTCTGTAACTGGCTCTTTTTTTGTTTCTGGCTCAACTTTTGAAACAGTTGCTTCTTCAAATTTTGTTTTTTCTTCTACTTCTGAAATTTTTGTTGGCTTTGGTTTTATTTCTGTTTTTATTGTTTCTTCTGGCTCTGTTTCTAATTCAGTTTTTGTTTCTTCTGTTGGTTCTACTTTTGATTCAATTTCTTGCTCTACTGTTTCTTTTTCTACTGTTTCTGGTTCTATTGTTTTTGGTTCATTTTCTATATTTTCTATTTCGTCATAAGTTCCATTTAATATAGAATTTATTGTTTTAATTTTTTCTTCTTCTTCTTTTGAAGGTGCTTTTACTTCTGATAAATAATTTTCACATATTTTTTTTGCATCTTCTAATTCATCTAATTCTTTTTCTATATTACTTATCTCTTCTAATGTTTTTTGATATTCAGATGAATCAATTATGTTATGATTTTCATCATATACTATATCAGTATTTTGGGCTTTAATTCTAGTATATTTTAATTTTGAATCAGTTACTTCTATTTTATTATCTAATTCTTGTTTTTTTAATGTTAATTTTTTTATAACATCACTTTGTAAATCTAATTTAGCAATTTTTTCTTGTTTTTTCTCTTCGTCAGTTTTTGCTATACTAACTTTAAATTCATCCAATTCTTTTTTTGCTTTTTCAATGCTTTTATTATATTCTTCGTATAATGATTTTTCAGTAATTGGATTTAATTCGTCTCTTTCTTCTTCTAATTTTTCAATATGTAATTTAATACGATTTTGTTCAGCAGTATTTTCTTGATTTTCGCTTTCTAAATTTTGCATTTTACTTTTGTATTCTTCCATTATTTTTTCAATATTTTCTTTTTCCATATGTTTAATCTCCTTTTTTTATTTATTCTATTATAGAATAAATTTCCTCTTCTTTCATTTTAATATATATTATTTTATATTTCAATACTTTTTTACAAAAATTTTAAAATTTTTTTATATTTCTTTGTCATTTTCTTTTGATATGTTATCTTCAAATATTGTATCATTGTTTATTTCAATATTTCCATCAAATTTTAAATTACCTTTAAAATTATTATTTTCTTCATTTTTAATATCTATATTTTCACTATTATTAACTTTTTTATTAGTAATTTTATTTTTTAATTTTATTATTTTATTACCAATTTTTTTGAAAAATCTTGAAATTTTATTTAATATTGTTTGAGTATAATCATTTGCTTCATCCTCTTTTACTGAAACTAATATATTATTTCCATTTTTATCTTTTGCCCATTTTCTTACTTCTGGATATTTATATTCTTCTTGTTTAGTTTCTTCAACAACGTTATTTTCAGTTACTTTTTCTTCTTTTTTAATTTCTTCATTAACTTTTTCATCAATATTTAGTGTTTGGTAAATAACATCTTTTGCATTTCCATTTTCTATGCAAGTATTTAAATATCTATATTCTTCTATTTGTACTACTAGTTTAGATTTATCTTTTTCATTTTCGTCTTTTATACCTTTTAATTCTTCAATTTCTTCATTTACTTTATATGGTAATTGTTCTATTTCTTCTTTTAATTTTTTTATTGTACTTTCTTTAATTTCATTAAAATCTGCAATATCATATTCCTTTGTAGAAATGCTTTCTATAACTTCTTTTCTATCATTAATTTCAGATTTTAAATTTTCTACAATTTCAGCTCTCTTATCTTCTATTTTTCTTAATACTTCATTTTTTACTTTTAATTTTTCTTCTACTTCTTCAATTTTTTCTTGAATTAATGATTGTACTTCTTTTTTCTTTTCTTCATAATTTACATTTAATCTTTTTATTTCATCACGTGAATTTTCCATATCTTTTAATTCTTGTTCTGATATAGGTTTTTGTCTACATATTTCCATAATTCTATCATTTTCATTTTGTATGTTTTCTATTTTTTTATTTATAATATCATTATCAAAATCCTGCATTAATTTATTTTTTGTTCTTTTTTCCTTTATGTCTTCAACATTTTTTCTTACACCTATTTCCGCCATTTCTGTTTTTAATTGTACTATTTTGTTATTATTTGCTTCAATTCTTTTATATGGATCTGTATCACCTATTATCTCGTCCAATGCTAAATTTCTTGATACTATTTCTGCTTTTATTTTTCTTATTCTATCATTTAAATTCCTTTCTTCTCTTTCGTATTTTTCCTTCATTCCTAAATATTCTATAAATAGTCCTTCGTTTTCTTTAATTAATTTTTTCATAATTTTCTCCTTTCAAATTTATTCTATTTTTTGAATAAATTCCCACTTGTATATAATTATAACACAATTTGTTTTTATATGCAAGTGTTTATGTAAAATTATATTAAAAATAAATACTGAATAATAAATTATAGTAAAAAAGTTATTATTCAGTATTTAAAATTAAATCTCTTGTTTTATGCTATTTATCGCCCTATCTGCCATTTTTTCATATTTCAATTTTTTATCTTTAATTTTCTCTTGTAATTCTGGTAAAATTCCAAAATTTGCATTCATAGGTTGAAATTTTTCATTTTCTGTTGATATATATTTTGCTAATGCACCTATCATTGTATATTTAGGAAATGTTATTTTTTCTTTACCTAAAAATTTATTTACAGCATTTATTCCTGCAACTAATCCTGAAGATATTGATTCAACATATCCTTCTACTCCTGTAATTTGACCTGCAAAATATATATTATTTTTACTTTTTAAGTTATATGTTTCATCTAATAATTTTGTAGAATTTATGTATGTATTTTTATGCATAACTCCATATTTCTCAAATTCTGCATTTTCTAATCCCGGTATCATACTAAATACTCTTTTTTGTTCTCCATATTTTAAATTTGTTTGGAAACCTACCATATTATATATAGTGCCTTCTTCGTTATCTTGCCTTAATTGTATTAGAGCATAAGGTCTTTTTGCAGTTCTTGGGTCATCAAATCCAACTGGTTTTAATGGTCCATATCTTAATGTATCTATTCCCCTTTTTGCCATTATTTCTATTGGCATACAACCTTCAAATATTTCTCTTTTTTCAAAGTCATGTAATGTAATTACTTCTGCGTTAATAAGTTCATTATAAAAGTTTTCATATTCTTCTTTGTTCATTGGTAAGTTAATATAACTTTTTTCTTGTTGATTTAATCTTTCTTTCCATTGTTCTATTGTTTCTTCTTTTTTCTTTTCTTGTTCATATCTATTTCCATAAAATGCAATATTAAAATTTATGCTTTCTTTATTTATTATTGGTGCTGCTGCATCATAGAAAAATAAATCTTCTTTTTTTGTTAATTTTATTATTTCATTTGAAAGACTTTCAGTAGTTAATGGTCCTGTTGCAATAATTACTATTCCATCACTTATTATATTTTCTAATGACGTAATTTCTTCATTAATTACTTCAATATTTTTAATTTGCGTAATTTTCTCAGTTACTAATTGAGAAAATTTTTCTCTATCGACTGCTAATGCTTGTCCTGCTGGAACTTTTACTTCATCTGCACATTTTATTAAAAGTGAATCTAACCTTCTTAACTCTTCTTTTAATAATCCACAGGCATTTGTTAGTAAATTAGATTTAAAAGAATTACTGCATACTATTTCTGCTAAATTTTTATTTGTGTGTGCTGGTGAAAATTTTATTGGTTTCATTTCATATAGTTTTACTTTTATTCCTCTTTTTGCAATTTGATATGCCGCTTCACAACCTGCAAGCCCTCCACCAATTATTGTAATATAATCCTTCATAAATATTCTCCTAAATTTATTCAAATAATTGCATTATTTCTTCTCTTGATAATTTGTTTATAAATGTTGCTTCTGTATTAAGCATATTATCTATTAATGCTTCTTTTCTATTTTGTAATTCATAAATTTTTTCTTCTATTGAGTTTTTAGTTATTAGTTTATATACTTGAACATTATTTTTTTGTCCAATTCTATATGCTCTATCAGTTGCTTGATTTTCAACAGATAAATTCCACCAAGGGTCATAATGTATTACTACATCTGCACCAATTAAATTTAAACCTGTTCCTCCTGCTTTTAAAGATATTAAAAATACTTTTATTTCTTCATTGTTATTAAATTCTTCAACTAGATTAACTCTTTTATCTACTTTTGTATCTCCTGTAAGTTTATAGTATTTTATATCTTGTTTTTTTAGTTCTTCTTCTATAATTGAAAACATTGATTTATACCCTGAAAAGATTAAAATTCTATGCCCTCCTGATATTGCATCATTTACTATTTGTATACATTGATTTAATTTCCCGCTTCCGCCTTTATAGTTATCTATAAATAAACTTGGGTGACAACAAATTTGTCTTAATCTTGTAAGTAATGCTAAAATTTTTATTCTGCTTTTTTCAAATCCATTTTCTTCTATTTCGTCAGTTAATTCTTGTTTTGCTCTTGCTAAATATGTTAAATATATTTTATTTTGTTCTTCAAGCATTTCATTATTTAATACAGTTATTGTTTTTTCTGGTAGTTCTTTTAATACCTCTTTTTTTGTTCTTCTTAATACAAATGGTTCTATTAAAAGTTTTAATTTTTTCATTGTTTCTTCTTCGTCTTCTAGTATAATTGGCATTTCAAATTTTTGTTTAAAGGTTCTATATGTAAATAAATAGCCTGGCATTATAAAATCAAATATAGACCATAATTCAGATAATGAATTTTCTATTGGTGTTCCTGTTAATGCGTATTTTGTTTTTCCTTTTAACATTTTTATACTTTTTGCATTTTGTGTTATACTGTTTTTTAAATATTGTGCTTCATCTGCTATTACGTATCTAAATTCATAATCTAAATTGTTATAAATTCCAATATCTCTTTTTAACAATTCATAAGATGTTATTATTAAGTCATATTTATTTATATTTTTTAATATTTCTTTTCTCTCAGTTAAATTTCCACTTATAACTGCAACATTTAATTTATTTGCAAATTTTTCGATTTCACTTTTCCAATTTAATGCTAATGAACTTGGGGTAATAACTATTGAGGTTTTTCTATCCTTTTTATTTGTTTCATTTTTATATGATGTTATTATTGATAAAACCTGTATTGTTTTTCCTAACCCCATATCATCTGCTAATATTCCACCTAAATTATATTGGTCTATTACTTTTAACCATTCATATCCTTTTTTTTGGTATTCTCTAAATATGTTTATATATTCTTTAGGAATTTTATAATTATCATATTTTTTTATGTTTTCTATTATTTTATTATATTCTTTATCTTTTTCTATTTTTGTATCTTTTAAATTTTCTAATATTTTATCTAAATAAAGGCTTCTATGAATTGGTACTCTAATATAGTCTTCTGTTAATTCTTCAAAAGAAATATTCATACCTGATACCAAATTATCTATAAACTTTATTTCTTCACTTTCTACTAAATTTATAAAATCTCCATTTTTTAATCTATAATATTTTTTCTTTAATCTATATTGTTTTAATATTTCTATTAGTTCTTTCTTTTCTATATCTGTTAAATTTAAATCTATGTTTAACAGGTTATTACTAATTTTTACTCCTATATTTGATAGTTTTGGTTGTTTTATTTGTTTTGTTTTTAAATTTTCTGTTACTAATACTTCAAAATTTTTTCTATATATTTCTATATCTTTTACTAGGAAATCATATATTTTATCATTGTTAGTTAATATAAATCTTTCATTTTTACTATCATACATAAAACCAGATTTTCTAATTATATTTAGTTTTTCTGTTTCATTTAATATGTTTCTTGGTATTTTTACTTTTTCCTTATTATTTAATGGATTAAATTCTATATTTCCATAGCAAAATTTTATATCTAATGTAATATATCCTCTATTATCTATGTCTAGATATGTTTTTGCTATTAATTTTTCTGGTATATATTTGTTTAAATTAAGTTTTTTTTTATCTTTTATTTCTATGTATTTTTCCATTTTTGGAACAATTAAAGAGCAAAAAGTTTTTAAATAGTCTTCATCAAATGTCATTTCATTTGTAATGTTTTGTCTGAATATATTTAATAATTTTATTATTGTATTTTCATATTGTTTTGTACATTTATATAGTTTTCTTCCATATAAAAAGTATGTGTATTTTTTTCCCTTTAATATTTCATAAGTATTATGTGTATCTATACTTGGAGAAATTTTATATTCTTCATCATTTATTTTTTCTATTTCAAATCTAATATTTGGTTCGTCTTCTACAAACATTATCTCTTTTTCTTCATATTTTGTTTGTATTTTTACATATTTTCCTTTTAATATTTCAAATAGTTCGTCTAGTGCAGTTTCATTTATGTTTATATATTCTTCATTTAAGTATTTTCCATATTTTCTAAAATTCTCGTTTGTACTATTGTTTACGTATTTTATTATTTCTGCATATTTCATTATGAATTTTAATATTTTTTTACTTTCTTTTGTAATTGCTTCTTCGTCATGTATAAACTCTAATTTTGTTCCATATTTATATGATGCTTTTTCATTCATTCTATCATAAAAATCTTTAATATTTTCTATTTTATAACTTTGTTTGTCTTTTAATAGTTCAAATCTTACTTTTAATTCTCCTATTTGTTTGTTGTATATTATTGTTGGTATAATTTGTATTTTATTATATATGTCGTTTACTTTTTTTTCGGGTTCATTTAATATAGCCATTTCATCGTTATAAAATGTGTTTAGTATTTGTTTAAAACTATTATATTTTGCTTTTTGATTGTTTTCCAAAGTTTTTCTCCTTTTATTTTAAATTTGATTACTTGTTAATTTTATTATTAAATCCATATTATCGTCTTTTGCTGCTTTATTTCTTCTTATTTTTCCGCATTTAGTGCATTTAAAAATTATAACATAACCTTTTTTACTATCTAATTCAACACTTATAGGTTTTAATATTCCATGGCATTTTTCTTGTCTATCTCCCGGATTTATATCTACATGTTTAGAGTGTAAACAATATGGACAATGATTTCTACAAGAATAACCTAATTTTTCTACTTTTTTACCACAATTTTCACAAATAAATTCTTCATCAATTTCTGTAAATTTACTGAACATTTTTTCTTCCTTTACTAATTTAATGTACATCAAAAACTCCATTACCTATAAATTCTCTAATTAAAGAGGTATTAGGTATGTCTTTTTCTGGTATTGATTCAAAATAACTTAATAATGTAGCAATTCTTTTTGCTTCTGCATATTCAGGGTTTGTTTTATCAATTTCTTTTAAAAGTGGTAAGGCATAATCTTTTAAAACTCCTAATTCGTAAATTAATGAAGAATTAAACATGCTATCTGCTTCTTCTTGATATGGGAATATATATTTATTTTCTCCTCTATTTACTGAGTACCATATTTTTATTGTATGTAATGCTGAATAATTTCTGTATTGATTATCTCTTACAATTCTTCTTATAAGTCTTGTATCTGTTGTTGATATTCTGTTATATGAATCTATATTTAAAACTGTTAATGCACTTATATATATTTTATATTTTTTATTTCTTGGTATTGATTTTGTTAATTTATCATTTAAACAATGTATTCCCTCTATTACTAAGATTTCGTCTTCTGCTAATTTCATTTTTGTTCCGTCATAATGTTTCTTTCCTTCTGTAAAATCAAATTTTGGAACATCAATTTCTTCTCCATTTAATAATTTTGTTATATGATTATTAAATAATTCTATGTCTAATGCTTCTATACATTCAAAATCATAGTTTCCAAATTCGTCTCTTGGGTTTTGCTCTCTTTCTACAAAGTAATTATCAACAGATATTGTTACTGGTTTTAATCCATTTAATCTTAATTGCATTCCTAATTTTCTTGCAAATGTTGTTTTTCCTGATGATGATGGTCCTGCTATTAATACCATTTTTACATCTTTATTTTTTACAACATTATCTGCTATTTGTGCGATTTTCTTTTCATGTAATGCTTCTGCTAATAGTATATAATCTGTTATTTTTCCATTTCTTACTTTTTCATTTAATTTTCCTATTGTATCTACTCCTAATACTTTATGGATGTCTGTATATTCTAATAGTGTTGACGATAATTTTTTTGTTTCAATAAAATCTGTAATTTCATTTGGATTTGTTCTACTTGGATATCTTATTAAAAAGCCATCAAGATATTTTACTATATCAAAGTATTTTATAAGTCCAGTAGATGTTGGCATTACTCCATAAAAATAGTTATAATAGTTTTCGCATTTATATAATGATATATCTTTTTTATTTTTTATTTCTAGTTGTAATTTTCCATTTACTATGTTGTTTTCTTCAAAAAATTTTTCTGCTTCTTCTTTTGTCATTTGTATTTTCATTATTGGTATATTTTTATTTATTATTTCTTGCATTTTTTCTTTAACATTTTTTAGCATTTCGTTTGTTATTTTTATATTTGATATATCACAATACATTGCATTATATAATTGATAGTTTACAGTTAATTTTACTTCTGGATATAATTCATTAAATGCCATTGACATTATATATATTAGTCCTCTTATATATACTCTTTTTCCCTCCATTGAAGTAAAATCTATTAATTCTATTGTAGTATCTTCATTTATATCATAATTTAATGCTTTTATTTCGTTATTACAATTACATGCGATTATTGGATTCTTAGAATTTTTAATTTCTTCTTTTAAGGCATCCATAACCTTTGTTCCTTTTTCTATTTCTATATTTTTATCTTTATATTTTATATTCATATTCTTCATTCCTTTCAAATGGTTACCTTTATATTTTATATCTTATATTCAATTTAGTCAATAGACATAATTCAAAATTGTAACACTTTTTATTTTTTAGAATACTATATATTATACAAAAGAACAAGAAAAAAGAATAAGGGAGGTCGCTTTAATGGGAAATTGTTGTAATAGTGAGATTTTGTGGTTTATAATCTTATTCTTACTACTTTTCTGTGGATGTGGCAATAACAGAGGTTGTTGCAACAATAACTAGAAATACTTACAATCTACTCACAAAAAGTACATCATATTTTATTTAAAGGAGGTGAAAAATAATGCAAGAAAATAGAGGTTGTGGTGGCTGCGGTTTCGGTTTTGGTGATGACTGCTGCTGGATTATAATAATCTTAATTTTAATATTCTGTTGTTGTGGTGGTAACAGAGGTTGTGGTTGCTAATACATTAGCCAAATTTAAACAAAATAAAGAGCAGACTTTTTTTAAAGTCTACTCTATTTTTAATTTTTTTATTAATACATTCCTTCCATCCCTGCTGGCATTCCACCTTCATGGTTTCCACAACTGCATTTCTTTTCTTTTATATCTGTTACAATGCTTTCTGTTGTAAGTACCATTGATGCAACACTTGCTGCGTTTTGTAATGCACTACGTGTAACTTTTGTTGGATCTACAATACCAACTTTTTTCATATCTACATATTCTTCGTTTGCAGCATCAAATCCAAATCCCGGTGCACTTGATTTTACTTTTTCTACTATTACTGCTGGTTCTAATCCTGCATTTACTGCTATTTGTTTTATTGGTTCTTCTAATG
The DNA here is from genome assembly GCA_947629625.1 of uncultured Clostridia bacterium. GTDB lineage: Bacteria > Bacillota > Clostridia > TANB77 > CAG-508 > CANRES01. The sequence continues at coordinate 10,621 of CANRES010000036.1, forward strand.
CTTTTAAAACTATTGATGCTCCTAGTTTTTCGTCTTCTTTTAGTTCTTTTAATAATGGTTCTACTTTGTTTATAACATTTATATATGCTGTTCCTCCACCTGCAACAATTCCTTCTTCAACTGCTGCTTTTGTGGCTGATAGAGCATCTTCTATTCTTAATTTTTTCTCTTTCATTTCTATTTCTGTCGCTGCTCCAACTTGAATTACTGCAACTCCACCTGCTAATTTTGCAAGTCTTTCTTGTAATTTTTCTTTATCGTATTCACTTTGTGTGTCTTCTATTGTTTTTCTTATTTGATTTATTCTTGTTGATATTGCTTCTTTATCTCCTGCTCCATCTACAATTATTGTATTTTCTTTTTGTATTTTTATTTGTCTTGCTCTTCCTAATTGTTCTATTGTTGTTTCTTTTAATTCTAATCCTAAATCTGATGTAATAACTTCTCCACCTGTTAATATTGCTATATCTTCTAGCATTTCTTTTCTTCTATCTCCAAATCCCGGTGCTTTTACTGCTACTACATTTAATACTCCTCTTAATTTATTTAATACTAATGTTGATAACGCTTCTCCTTCTATATCGTCTGCAATTATTACTAATTTTCCTGATAATTGCATTAAACTTTCTAATAATGGTAATATTTCTTGAATATTGCTTATTTTTTTATCTGTTATTAATATATAAGGATTATCCATTATTGCTTCCATTTTTTCTGTATCTGTTACCATATATGGTGAAACATATCCTTTATCAAATTGCATTCCTTCTACTACATCTACATAAGTTGATGATGTTTTTGATTCTTCTATTGTTATTACTCCATCTTTTGATACTTTTTCCATTGCGTCTGCTATTAATGTTCCTATTTCTAAACTATTTGCTGATATACTTGCTACTCTTGCTATGTCTTCTTTTCCATTAACTGTTGAACTTATTTCTTTTAATTCTTTTACTGCTTTTTCAACTGCTTTATCTATTCCTCTTTTTATTGCTATTGGATCTCCTCCTGCTGCAACATTTTTTACTCCTTCTTTTATCATTTTTTGTGCTAATACTGTTGCAGTTGTTGTTCCATCTCCTGCTATATCGTTTGTTTTTGTTGATACTTCTTTTACTAATCTTGCTCCCATATTTTCATAAGGGTCTTCTAATTCTATTTCTTTTGCTATTGTTACACCATCATTTGTTATTAATGGTGCTCCAAAACTTTTGTCTAATACTACATTTCTTCCTTTTGGTCCTAATGTAACTTTTACAGTGTCTGCTAAAATATTTACTCCGTCTAATAATTTTTTTCTGGCTTCTTCACCAAATTTAATTTCTTTTGCCATTTTATTTACCTCCTAAATTTTATTCTACTATTGCTAAAACATCTTCTTGTTTTACTATGATTAGTTCTTCACCTTCATATTTTATTTCTGTTCCAGCATATTTACTTACTATTACTTTATCACCTTTTTTTAGGTACATCTCTATTTCTTTTCCATCCACTTTTCCACCTGGTCCAACTGCTATTACTTCTGCAATTTGTGGTTTTTCTTTTGCACTAGCAGATAGTATTATTCCGCTTTTTGTTGTTTCTTCACTTTCTATCATTTTAATGACTACTCTGTCTAATAATGGTTTTATCATTTTTTATTCCTCCTTACTTTTTTAGCACTCTTATTGAGTAACTGCTAATAATTTATACCTTTTTTTTGTAATTGTCAATAGTATTATATAAATTTTCACATTTTTTTCACATTTCTTTTTTGAAAATACTTGTACATTATTTATTTTATGCGGTAGGTGTTGGTTTTAGAATATGAATTATAAAAATTTTTGAAAAAAAAAACGATACTTAAATGTATCGTTTTGCTTGGTGGCTTCAAGTGGAATCGAACCACTGACACGGGGATTTTCAGTTTTCCAGTTTACTTGATATTTAACATTAAATATTGTTAATTAAAATTGGTTAAACTACTTCTATTTCAAGTGTTTTGAAAGATAATTTATCAAAAATATTTAAAAATAAACAAATATAAAAATGACACTTTTTATAGAATTTTTTTAGATATTTTTTAGATGTTTTTAGATTTACTATTGATAAAATTTTATTATTTCTATAACAGTTATTTTATTTTATGGAGGTTTATTGTTATGAGTAACAAAGAATTAAAAAAAGAAATTACAGATGAAAAAACAGGAATAACTTATACTTTGGTAGGAGATTACTATTTACCAAAT
>CANRES010000037.1 GCA_947629625.1 uncultured Clostridia bacterium
GCATGGTTATTTTCAAAGAGAGAGGAGATGTTAAAAATGGCATTAAGTAAAGGTGCAAAAGCAATACAAAGAGCGTACGAACAATTAGAATATTTAAGTCAAGATGAACAAGCAAGAGAGGAATATGATAATTATATTCAGTCAAAAATTGACATGCAAATGAAAATGGATTATGCAGAAGAAAGAGGCATTTCAAAAGGTCTTTCACAGGGCCTTTCGAGAGGGCGAAAAGAAGGAGAAAAGGAAAAAACTATAGAAATAATAAAAAATATGTTAAAAAGCAACTTATCAATGGAAACTATAATGAATATAACAGGAGCAACTAAAAAAGAAATAGAAGAAATAGAGAAAATGCAAAATGTATAATTGCAAAAAAATAACTGTCAACAAATATTTTAATACTTAGTTAACAGTTTGAAGATTCCGTTTTATAGGAATCTTCTTTCTTTAAAATAAAAGGGGATGTTTATATGAAATTACATATATCATCAATAAATAATATAACAAACTTTTATGAACAAATTGTGAAAATAAAGTGAATTTTTTATACTTCTTCTTCAAGAGTTATATTAATATTTTCAGTATTACCATTTCTATAATAAGTAACATTAATAGTATCACCAATATTGTGTGTTGATATAAGGTTAGTTAAATCATCAATAGTAGTAATTTTATTATTATCAACATTAGTTATAACATCTCCAACCTTTAAACCAGATTTTTGTGCAGGAGAAAAATCTGAAATTTCAGCAATATATACACCTGCTACAAGATTATATTGTTTTGCTCTATCTTCATCTAAAGTCTGACCTCTAATACCCATATAAGGTCTTTTTACTTTACCATTAGTTATTAAATCTTCATAAACTTTTTTAGTTGAATTAATAGGAATAGCAAACCCAATACCTTCTACACCAGTTGAAGAAATTTTTAATGTATTTATACCAATTACTTTACCATCTGCATTTACTAATGCACCACCACTATTTCCTGAATTAATAGCAGCATCAGTTTGAATTACATTATATGTTGCATCAGAAGTTTTAATATTTCTATTTAAACCACTAATTACACCACAAGTAACAGAACTTTGTAATCCCATAGGATTTCCTATTGCCATTGCAAATTCTCCAACTTTAATTGAATCGGAATCTCCTAGTTCAGCAGGAACTAAATCTGTTTTTTCAATTTTTAAAACTGCTAAATCAGTTCTTTCGTCTGTACCAATAATTTTTGCATCATAAGGAGTGTCATCTTCAAATAAATATACTTTTACACTACTTGCCTCTCCTAATGCATAAAAAGAACTACTGCTACTTGAACTTACAATGTGATTATTTGTTAAAATATAGCCATCAGCACTAATTATTATTCCTGAACCAGATGAAGTTGTTGTAGAAGTATTTCTGTAAAAAATTGATGTAACAGGAAATTCAACTTCAATTCCAACAATAGATGGTTGTACTTTTTCTGCTACACCAATTGAAGTACCTGAATAATTTACAAGTGAAACATAATTTTGAGTTTGTAAATTAGTATTTTGATTATTCTCATTTGATACAATATTAGAATTAACAATTTCATTATTTTTTCCAATATTTAAAGAATCACGTATACTTGGTACAAAATATACTGTTCCTAAAACAATGGCACTACCAACAATGCCTGAACAAAATGGTAATAAAACATTTTTACCAAAATTAAAATTACTTTTATTTTGTGAATTAACTACTTTATATGTATCATTATTATCCATATTTACCTCCATAATTTAATTATAAACTTATTATACCACAATAATACACTACATTTGTGAAAAAAATGTGAAAATTATAAAAAAATTTAAAAATATTTTTATATAGTTGTAAATTTAAAAAATATGTTATAAAATATTAATGAAACTATTTATATAAAAAATAAATAATTTGGAGGGAAATAATGTATTTAAAAAATAATAAAGGTGTAACAGTTGTATCATTAATAATAGTTGTAGTAATATTGGTATTGTTGGCTTCAATAACAGTTTATGAAGCAAATGGATTAATAACTATTACAAAAAAACAATCAATTACTACAAATTTACTTTTAATACAAGCAAAAGTAAGAATTATAAATGAGCAAGTAGTATTTGAAAAAGATGATGAAAAAAAGAAAGAATTATTAGTAGGAACTAAATTAAGCGAAGATGCATCAACATTAAATTCTTTAAAAGAAAAAAAGGTAATTCCAAATGAGGATACAGGTGAAAACTATTATCTTTTAAGTCAAAGTGATTTAGATAATATGGGATTAGAAGCAATAGATGCAAGTGATGGATATGTTGTAAATTATGAAACAGAAGAAATAATTTATATTTATGGAGTTCAAACAGAAGGTGGAGTTTATTTATATAAATTATCTGAACTAAATATTCAAGTATAAAATGAGGAAAATAATGAAGGAAAGAGAATTAGAAAGATTAACAAAATTAAAAGAAATAGAAAATAATTTATATTCAAAAGATATAAACTATATATGTGGAATTGACGAAGCAGGTAGAGGACCATTAGCAGGACCAGTTGTAGTTGCAAGTGTTATAATGCCAAAAGATTCTATGATAGAAGGAGTTAATGATTCAAAAAAAGTATCTGAAAGTAAAAGAGAAAAACTATATGAAAAAATTATAGAAGAAGCAATAAGTTATGGAGTAGGTATTATAGACCAAAAAGAAATAGACGAGATAAATATATTAAATGCTACAAAAAAAGGTTTAACAATGAGTTTAAAAGAACTAAAAGTAAGACCAGATATTATCTTAGTAGATGCGTTAAATGGAATAGATACTTTACAAATTCCATATAAATCAATAATTAAAGGAGATGCAAAAGCATATTCAATATCAGCCGCATCAATAATTGCAAAAGTTACAAGGGATAGAATAATGAGAGAATGGGATAAAATTTATCCTCAATATGGTTTTGAAAAACATAAAGGATATGGAACAGCGATGCATATTAACGCAATAAAAGAATATGGAATATGTCCATTACACAGATTATCATTTGTAAAAAATTTTATTAATAATTAAAATATAGGAGCAATCATGTGTAAATTAAAAATTGGCTTTACAATAGGCAAATTTGCACCATTACATAAAGGCCATCAGTTACTAATTGAAACTGCTTTACGAGAGATGGACAAGTTTTATGTTATAGTTTATGATACAGATTTAATAAATATAAAAGTAGATAATAGAGCAAAATGGATAAAAGATTTATATCCAAATGTAGAAATATTAATTGCAAATAAACCTCCTAAAAAATATGGTTTAGATAAAGAAAGTGTTGAAATTCAAATGCAATATCTAACTAAAATTTTAGGAGATATTAAAGTAACACATTTTTATAGTAGTGAACCTTATGGAAAATGTGTTGCAGATTATTTAAATATTGTAGATAGAAGAATAGATAATGATAGAAAAATTGTGCCTATTTCTGCATCTAAAATTAGAAAAGACTTATCTAATAATAAACAATGGGTAGAGAATATTGTTTATAATGATTTAAAAAAATTTGAGTGACGCGCAGCATGGAAGGACTTAACAAGTCCGACCAGCAAGGAACGGCAATTTTTTAATTACTATCTGCTTTTTCTTTTCTTTTATTATTTATTACTTTATTTTATTTTCTATTTATTTATTGTTTTCTTTAATTATTTTTTCAATTTCTTGAAATCTCTTAATTTTTGCAGTAGAAGTCTTAATCATAGGCTCATCAGTAATTATAATATGTTTTATATGTTTAAAATTTGTAAGAGTAGAATTAATCTTTTTAATATCATTCCAAATCATATCATAAAGTTCTTTTTCAGTTATATTAGGATAAGTTTCTTGTATATAATCTTTATTATAAACAATTTTAGCAGATAATAATAAATCATCATCTTTTGGTAAACCAAAAACCATACTTTCACTAACATAAATCAAATTGTTAATTAAAGCCTCTAATTCTTCTGGATAAATATTTTTCCCATTTTTTAAAACAATAACATTCTTTTTTCTACCTGTAATAAATATATATCCATCTTTATCTATAAAACATAAATCTCCTGTATGAAACCAACCATCTATTAAAACTTCTTTTGTAGCATCTTCATTATCATAATATCCAAGCATAACATTTGGACCACGTGCAATTATTTCACCAATTCCTTGTTCATTAGGATTATCTATTTTAATTTCAACATTACATAAAGGAGTACCAACAGAGCCATATCTAATGTTGTATTTGTTTTCTGCAATAAGAACAGGAGAGGTTTCAGTTAAACCATATCCTTGAATGGTTGTTATTCCAAGATTATTAAAACCTTCTGCAACCTTTTTATCTATTGCTGCTGCACCACTTACTATGAACCTCAAATTTCCACCTAAATTATCAATAATTTCTTTAAACAATTTTCGTCTAACATCAATTCCTATTTTTAATAAAGAATTACTAATTTTTAAACCTTTTTCAACAGTAGAACGTTTTCCTTTTTTATCTATTTCCTTTTGAATTTGAGCATACATTGCCTCTAATAGTAAAGGTACACATACGAAAATAGAAACTTTATATTCCTTCAAATTTTTTTGAATATGTCTTAAACCATCACAAAAGACATTTGTAACACCATGTGCCAAAAATAATAATAAAGCAGTTGAGCCAAATGTATGATGAAATGGTAAAAAAGCCATATTTACATCAGTATCATATATCTTTATAAATCTTTGCATTGCATATATATTTGAACATATATTTTTATGTGATAACATTACTGCTTTTGCAAGAGATGTTGTACCAGAAGTAAAAAGTAAAATACTTAATTTTTCTGGATCAATTTCAGCATTTAAATATTCTGTATTTCCATTATCTAATAATTCTTTTCCTTTATTAATTAAATTATTAAAACTTTCAAATGAAGGAATAGGAATAGAATCCATACATATAAATTGTTTTACAGATGTAGAATTCATATTTTGAATTTTCTTCATAATTTCGGCATAACTTTTATCAAAAATAATAGCATCTGCTAAACTTCTATTTAAAGATAAAATAATTTCTTGTTCTGGAAGACCTTTATCTAACGGTACAGCAATTCCAACACCATTTAAAATTGATATATAACTTACAGCCCATTCATATCTATTTTTACTTATTATTGCAATTCTTTTATCTTTTAAACCTAAATTTATTAATGAAGTACCTAACGAATTTACATCACTTTGAAGTTGTGAATATGTTATTTTAGTATAGTTTATATCATTATTTTCTGTATTTTTTATAATAAAAGCAGTATTATTTGGATATAGATTTACACTATTATTCAACATTTCCCTTAAATCTTTAAACTCTTTTGCATCATAAATCATATTGCTTTTTGCTAGTTTTTTATTCATAAAAAACCTCCACATAAAAGTTTTTGTAATAATATCATATATTAAGGTATATGTCAATTAGACTTAATTTATGTTGACTATTTTTGTAAAATATGGTATAATTTATTTATAAAAATGTTCTTTGATTACTTTTTATACTTTATTAGGAGGAATGATTATGGACCAATTTTATGCATATTTTGATAAGCAAAATCCTGTTAAAGTATTTTATTACATACGGGATTTAATCAAGTTCTGGGATAAGAAAGTTACTGTATTTGTTGATGATAAAGTTCTAAAAGAATTATCGTCATACAACAAAAAGGTAAATTCCATTAATGATGACATGCTAAAAATGACGTTTAAATTCTCTGAAAATGAATATGTAGACATCATAATGCGGAAAAGTGATAATTCCATTGTGGAATTAGCCATAGGACCGTTAAGCAGAAGAAGAAAGACATGTATATTGAAAAATAATCAACAAAGAAAAATTTATTTAAAAAGTAATCAAGACAGGGCAGCAGAATAATTTGCTGCCCCCGTTTAATTTAATATATATGAGGTTAAATATGATTAGATTAAAAGATATAAAAATTAAAGAAGATATATCAAATGAAGAATTAATTAAATATGCATGTAAAAAATACAAAATAAAGGAAACAGAAATAAAAGAATGGCATATATACAAAAAATCAATTGATGCTAGAAAAAAAGATAATATATGCTATAACTATACAATAGATGTAGAATTAAAAAATGAGAAAAATATAAAAAATGCAGAGCATATAGAAAAAACAATAGAAGAACCAATAAAAATAAATAGAAAAAGTAAAGTAAGACCAGTAATAATAGGAGCAGGACCAGCAGGACTATTTGCAGGGTTAATTCTTGCACAAAATGGAATAAAACCTATTATAATAGAACAGGGGAAAAAAGTAGAAGAAAGAATAAAAGATGTTGAAGAATTTAGAAAATATGGAAAACTAAATACATTATCAAATGTACAATTTGGAGAAGGTGGAGCAGGGACATTTTCTGATGGTAAATTAACAACAGGAATTAATAACCCATTATGTAGAAAAGTTTTAGAAATATTTGTAGAAAATGGAGCACCAGAACAAATTTTGTATATAAATAAACCACATATAGGAACAGATAATCTAGTAAAAGTAATAAAAAATATAAGAGAAAAAATTATAAATTTGGGTGGGGAATTTTTATTTAATGAAAAAGTAACAGACTTTGAAATAAAAGAAAATAAAATAACTGCGGTATTTTGCAGTAAAAAAATAGAAACAGATACGGTAATCCTTGCAATAGGACATAGTGCTAGAGATACATTTGAAAAGTTATATGAAAAAGGAATAAAAATAGAGCCAAAAAATTTTTCTGTTGGAGTTAGAATAGAGCATAAGCAAGAAATGATAAATAAATTACAATATTCTGAAAATACAAAATTAAAATTACCACCCGCAGAATATAAACTAGCATATCATGGAAAAGACCGTTCTTGTTATACATTTTGCATGTGTCCGGGTGGAGTAGTAATGGCATCATCAAGTGAAGAAAACACAATTGTTACAAATGGAATGAGTACATTTTCAAGAGATGGAGAAAATGCAAATAGTGCAATACTTGTTAATGTAACACCAGAAGATTTTAAAAGTAAATCACCAATAGCAGGAATATATTTTCAAAAAGAATTAGAAGAAAAAGCATTTAATTTAGGCGGAAAAAATTATTATGCACCAATACAAAGAGTAGAAGATTTTTTAAATAATAAAAAATCAACTTATATCGGAGAAATAAAACCAACATATTTACCGGGAGTAACATTATCTAATTTAAATGAAATATTACCAGAATTTGTTTCTAAAACATTAAAAGAAGGAATAATTTATTTCGATAGTAAAATAAAAGGCTTTGCAAATAAAGATGCAATCTTAACAGGTGTAGAAACAAGAAGTTCATCACCAGTAAAAATAGTAAGAAATGAAGACTTAATGTCTAATGTATATGGAATATACCCTTGTGGAGAAGGTGCAGGATATGCAGGAGGAATAATGTCTGCGGCAGTTGACGGAATAAAATGTGCAATTCACGTTGGGGAAGCTTAGCAAATCGCAAACGCGCACGCAAGCGCACACGCAAGCGCACATCGGGGACGTAAAAAATGTGCAAATTTCACTTTTGAACTAAAAAATAATGCAAATTAGTTTACATATTTAAAAAATAGTGATATAATATAACAATAAATAAAAGGAGAGATGACAAAATGGATAGAATGAAAACATTTTTAATGTATGCAGTTATGGTTATAGTATGTTACTTTGGTTCAAATACATTAATATATGCAGGAATAAATACAATATATGAAGATATTGCAAATTATCAATTTGTAGATAATAATCAATTTGAAATTAAAATAAATGAAGCAAAAGCAACATCAATAAATGGATATATAAAAGGAACAGTAAAAAACAATTCAAACTTAAATATGAAAGAACAGTATTTAAAAATTGATTTCTTTTCAAAAAGAAATGTAAATTTAGGTACTAAATATATTAAAATAGAAAATTTAAAAGCAAAACAAACAGTAGACTTTGATTTAGATTTTAAATTATCTAATGTAAGTCACTATGTAATTACAACAACAGATAAAATATAATGCAATATAATAAAATATTTATATAAAAATAGTTTTAGAGTAGAAAATACTTTAAAACTATTTTTTTTAGAAAATGTATATAAAACAAATAATTATTAAATAATATAAAAAGGGTTGATATTTTTACATTTCTGTAATATAATTGTAACATAAATGTAACAAAAAAGTAATATACATATTAAAGAAGGGATGAAAAGTAATGTTTGGATTTGGACAAGATATAGGAATAGATTTAGGAACGGCAACTGTTATTGCGTATGTTAAAGGAAAAGGAATAGTATTAAGAGAACCATCAGTAGTGGCAGTAGACAACACCACAGGAGAAGTACTTGCAGTCGGACAAGAAGCAAGAAAAATGTTAGGAAGAACACCGGGAAATATAGTAGCAACAAGACCATTAAAAGATGGAGTAATTTCAAATTATACAGTAACAGAAAAAATGCTAAAAAACTTTATTCATAAAATATGTGGAAGAAGCATGTTTTCACCTAGAATTATGATATGTATACCATCACAAGTAACAGAAGTTGAGAAAAAAGCAGTTATAGATGCTGCAACACAAGCAGGTGCAAGAAAAGTATTTTTAATTGAAGAGCCAATAGCAGCTGCAATAGGAGCAGGAATAGATATATCAAAACCATGTGGAAATATGATAGTAGATATAGGTGGAGGAACAACAGATATAGCAGTAATCTCATTAGGTGGCTCAGTTGTTAGTACATCATTAAAAGTTGCAGGAGATAAATTTGATGAAGCAATTGTTAAATATATAAAAAGAAAACACAATGTTATAATAGGAGAAAGAACAGCAGAAGATTTAAAAATAAATATAGGTTGTGTATATCCAAAAATTCAAGATTCAGATATGGAAATAAGAGGAAGAGATTTAAGCACAGGTCTACCAAAAACAATACACATTTATTCAAGCGAAATGTTAGAAGCATTAATTGAGCCAGCAATGATGATAGTAGATGCCGTACATTCAGTACTAGAAAAAACACCACCAGAACTTGCAGCAGATATAAGTGATAAAGGAATATATATGACAGGCGGAGGTTCATTAGTAGATGGACTAGATAGATTATTACAAGAAAAAACAGGAATACATGTTATGATAGCACAAGATACAGTATCATGTGTTGCATTAGGAACAGGAAAAGCACTAGAAAATTTAGATACATTAGAAGGAAGTAGAAAAATTTAAAATTTGTAAAGTCTATTTGCAAATAAAAAAATGTATTTTGGTGAGATATATTATGATAAACAAAAAAACAAGAAATACTGTGGCATTTTACACATTGCGGTTGTAAAGTCAACCAATATGAAACAAATGCAATGATGCAAAAATTTATTGAAAAAGGCTATGAAATAATTGATTTTGAAGAAAAAGCAGATATATATGTGGTAAATACATGCACAGTAACAAATATGTCTGATAGAAAATCAAGACAAATGTTAAGAAGGGTTAAAAAAAATAATCCAAATTCAATATTAGTTGTAGTTGGTTGCTATGTAAATGTTGCAAAAGAAGAATTAGAAAAAATAAAAGATATAGATATAATATTAGGAAACAATGAAAAAAATAATATTGTAGAATGTGTAGAAAATTTTGAAAATAAAGAGAAAATAACAGATGTAATGCAACAAAAAGAATTTATAGATTTTGGTAGTGTTACATATACAAATAAAACAAGAGCAACTATAAAAATACAAGATGGTTGTGATAGATTTTGTACATATTGTATAGTACCTTATGCAAGAGGAAGAGTAAGAAGTAGGCAAATTAGTAGTATAATAGAAGAAGTAGAAAAAATTGCAAAACGAGGTATAAAAGAAGTTATTGTAACAGGAATACATGTTGCATCTTATGGAAAAGATTTTGGGTATAAAATAAAATTAATAGATGTATTAGAAAAAATAAATAATATAGAAGGTATAGAAAGAATACGATTAGGTTCATTAGAACCAACTTTAATAAATAAAGAATTTCTTGATAGATTAAGCAAATTAGATAAAATATGTAATCATTTTCATTTATCTTTACAAAGTGGATGTGATACTGTCTTAGAAAGAATGAATAGAAAATATACATCAAACGATTTTAGAAATAGTGTTAAATTATTAAGAGAATATTATAAAAATGTATTGCTTACAGCAGATGTAATAGTAGGTTTTCCGGGTGAAACTGATGAAGAATTTATGAATACATATAAATTTTTAGAAGAAATAAAATTTTATAGAATGCACATTTTCAAATATTCACAAAGAAATGGAACAAAGGCCGCAATTATGCCAAATCAAATAGATGGAAATATTAAAGAAGAAAGAAGCAATAAATTAATTGAACTATCTAATAAAATACAAAATGAATATAATTTAAGTTATATAGGAAAAAAACAGAAAGTATTATTTGAAGAAAAAGAAAATAATTTTTTAAAAGGGCATACAAATAATTTCTTAATGGTAAATGTAAATGATAGTGAAGACTTTATAAATCAAATAAAAGATGTTGAAATTGTTGGCATAGAAAACAATGAATTAATAGGAAAAATTGCAATGTAATATTTCTGTAATAATATTGTAACAAAGATTTAATATATAAATTTTGGCATTTCTATTGATTAAATGAAAAAAATGTAGTATAAATATTAAAAAGGTAGATTATTCCATGTACAAAGGAGGAATATAAGATGAATGATTTTAATTATGAAGAACAACAACAAGTAGAAAACTCTGGTTTACCAGCAAAAAATGGCTTTTGGAGTAAATTTAAAGCATTTTGGCTAACACCAATTACTGTTGAATTAACACCATATCAACAAAAAATTGAAGATGAAATTAATGAATTTTTACATCAAGAAATTACATTAAAATCAGTACATGATTTCTTATTTCAAGAGATAAGATTTTAATTTAAAGGAATATTGAATATTATATAGACTATTAATAAAAATATTTTTGTTAATAGTCTTTTTATTTTGTAAAAAACTTATAAATAATAAAAAATTCTAATAAGATTAAAACTTACTAGAATTTTTTATTATATTTAAAATGTTAATTAATTCTTTTCATTTATTAGCTCAATTGAAGTATTCTTATTGTTAAGTACATTTTTAATAGCTAATCCTAAACCAAATACAAAAATTGCTAAATTAATAATTAAGCCAACAACAGGTATTTGTTTTAATGCCCAAGCAACAATTGTTATAATAATAAATAATAAAAATTGTTTATTAGCAAAACCTAATTTATCTTTTAATAATGAAGTTAAGCTTCCAAAAACTATTGTAGAACTAATAGCAAGTATTAATCCATAAACTACTATTAATATTGCTGAAAGTGATGATAATGTTAAACATAATAATATTAAAGCAAGTATTGGAGCAACTATAAAAGATAAAATACCAATACCAAATGTTGCTAAAGGAGATTTTTGTAATATAGTAGATGTTTTATCAAAGAATTTAGGTGCAAGCCAAGTAAATAATAAGTATAATACAATTGTATATATTAATGCTGATAATAAATCCATTAAATAATCAGTTGCACTTTTTGAAGTTGTTGTACTAGCAACTTCATTAAATTTTGTTTCACCTTGTACTATATTTTCAGGAATTTCTATTTCATTTTGTGAAGAATAATTTAAATCTCCTGCAATAATTGCTGCATCGTCTTCTTCTTCATTATCGCTATGAACACCAAAATTAAAAGTATCTCCTGATAAATAAGCATTTCTTGAGATATAACCTTTAATTGTAAGATCAGAACCTGCAATACGAATATCTCTCATTATGTATGAATCATAAGACATTTCAAATACATCACTTAAAGCATAAATATCTTGAGCAACTGCATTAAATGTTATTTTATTTGAGGCAAGTGCATAAACATTACCTGTAATATAACAATAATTTTCGTTTTGATGTTCAGTATCATCTTCTGGATAAGGGTTTGTAAATGTAACGTTATTACCAAATACAAAAACATTACCATTTATTTTACCTGTAATTGTAATGTTATCACCAAATGCATATACGTTACCATCAACTATTTTATCCATAGTAATGTTATTTTCGAATAAGTATAAATCTTTGTATACCATTTCGTCTTCTGGTTCTACTTCTCCATTTGTTTCGTCAGTTTCATTTGTTGCATCAGTTGTTGTACCATCTGTTTCAGGCTCAGTTGCTTGATTTTCTAAATTTGCTTCTTCTGATATTGGTGTTGGTGTATCATCAGTTGCTTTAACTGTAATACAAAAAACTGAAATTAAAGAAATAATTGTAAGTAATGCTACAACTATTTTAAATTTGTTTTTTAACATAATCTTTCCTCCTCGTATAATATATTTACAATCATTTTTATATTTTTAAAATTACATTAAATTAATGATTGTAAAAGAAAATTT
>CANRES010000038.1 GCA_947629625.1 uncultured Clostridia bacterium
TAATCACGTATTTTGTGATAACCACCTTAGTTGATTTTAAAATTTTAAAACCGGACATTTCTGAAAGTCTTTAACATGTTTTTTAAAAAATATTTAAAATAAAAATTCCTACAGATTGAATAACACACAAATTAATCAAATTAGAAATTAAAAGATTATTTGTAGTTTCAATAACACCCTGCATTTGTTTTTTATTTGAATTATTAAAACGTTGTGCCTCAAAAAACGTAATAAATTCAGGAATACTTGTTACAATACCTAATGTTATTCCAATAACAACCTGTGAAATATTAAAAATATTACTTAAATTATCTAAAACTTGACTTAACAAATTACCAAATATAAATAATGCAATACTTGTTAATAATAAATAAATTGTATATTTAACAATTATTTTTAGTTGACTTTTCTTTTTTATATCTACTTCTACCTCATCTTGTGAAAAACTTTTTAAGTACATATTATGAGAACTTTTATTAATTGTATAAAACAATATAAATAAAAGAATAAATAATGGTATTATAGATAAATTCATTTCTACATTTATTTTTAAAATTACTAATGGAATTATTATCGTTATTATAGAAATAATAATATCTCCCCTTAATGCTTTATTTTTTAATTTATTAATATTCTTGTTATACACCATTGACATTGAATATAATATTAAATTTATTACATTAGAACTTATTATATTAAAAATACTAATATCTACTAGACCAACTATTGCTGAAAAAGACACGCTTAATAATTCTGGCATTGATGTTGCAATTCCTGTTATACTCCCTATTGTTTTTGCTTTTAGATTAAGTGATTCTGATAAATTTCTTAATATAGGTACTAAAACATTTTTTGATATTAAAACAATTCCAAATGAAAAAATTATAAATTTTATTATTTCAATTAACAATTCCATTATTTCTCCTTGTTAAAAATATTTTCTTTTATTATTTGTTCTAATTATTTTTTAATGTAAATTTTTTTATACATATTTTTTCCTTTTTTGTAAAAAATACATTTTAAGAATGGAGTTATTATGGAAAAGTTTAAAAATTTTGTTAAACAATTATTCAGTTATACAAGTAAGAAAAAATATGAATTTGATTTAAACGAAAGCCCTCTTGAAAATAATAATGAAGACAATTTTCAAAACGGTTTGCCACCATTAGAAGATACAAACGAATCTATATTTAATAGCCTACACGTAAATTTAGAATATGTTAAGTCAAAATATAATTTCCTTATAAATAGTGATATAAAAATAAGAGAATTTCATTTAACTGCAAGAAATAAGCAATATTCTGCATTTTTATTATATATTGATGGTTTAGTTGATTCTAATTCTATTAATCATTTTATATTAGACCCTTTAATGTTAAAAAATAAAGCAAATACTTTTGATAATGCAGAAGATGTTGTTTCAACTGCAATATCAAACAACATTAGTGTAAAAAGAGTTAAAAAATTTGATTTAACAGATTATATTTACAACACCTTAATTCCTCAAAATGATGTAAAAAAAGTTGAAAATTTTGAAGATGTTTTTAACGATATAAATACTGGCTCTTGTGCTCTTTTTATAGATACATTAAATATTGCATTTTTATCAGAAGTAAAAAAATATGATAAAAGAGGAATATCTGCTTCTCAAAATGAAACTGTAATTCGTGGATCACAAGAATCTTTTATAGAAAACTTACGTACTAATACATCATTAATTAGAAGACTCGTTAATAATGAAAATTTAGTAATTGAATCTACATCAGTTGGAACAATTACAAAAACAAAATGTGCTATATGTTATATAAATAACTTGACTAATCAAGATTTAGTTGCAGAAGTAAAATACAGAATAAACAATTTAAGCATAGATTATTTAATATCTTCTGGTCAATTAGAACAATTAATTATAGATAACCCTACTTCTTCATTACCACAACTTATTGCAACAGAAAGGCCAGATAAAGCCGCTCACTATCTTTTAGAAGGAAGGGTATTAGTAATAGTTAATGGAAGTCCTTATAGCTTAGTCATGCCGGGAACATTTTTTGATTTTATGTCTTCAACTGAGGATTCTAACCTAAATTATAAATTTTCTAATCTTTTAAAATTTATAAGATTATTAGGTTTAATAATTTCACTACTTTTACCCGGTTTATATATGGCAGTAACTAACTTTCACCAAGAACTTATCCCTACTGAACTACTATTTTCTATTGTAGCATCAAGAAATAATGTTCCATTTCCTATATTGTTTGAACTTTTATTAATGGAATTATCATTAGAGTTAGTACGTGAAGCAGGAATTAGGGTTCCATTTCCATTGGGACAGACCATAAGTATCATTGGTGGTTTAATTTTAAGTGATGCAGCAGTTAGTGCAAATATTGTTAGTCCAATATTAATTATAATCGTTGCTATAACTGGACTATCTTCTTTTGCATTACCAGACTTTTCTTTAAGTTTTCACGTTAGAATTAGCAGGTTTATTTATATATTTTTAGGATATTTAGGTGGTTTCTTAGGTATTGCAGTTGGTTTATTTATACATGTAGCCGTACTTTGTAATTTACAATCATTTGGTATATCTTATCTTGCACCTTATGTACCTGTTTCTAGAAAAAGAGGAAATGAATATTTTATTAAACCATTTTGGAAGAAAGAAAAAAGAATTGATGCTCTTAATACTCAAAGAGTTAGAAAAGAAGAAGACATTAGTATTAAATGGAAACAAGAATTTTAATAAAAAGGAGATTTTAGAATATGAATAATAAAATTGGAGATTTTGAAGCAATTTCTCTTATTGTAATTGTTACTGTTGCACACATTCTGTCTAATTTGCCTCAAACTTTATTACATTCTACTAATTCTTCAACTGTTTTGAATATTATATATATTAGTTTATTAGTTTTAGGAATAGTTTATATTATTTATAAAATATTTAAAAAATTTCCTAATCAAGATATTTTAGATATTTCAGAATATGTAGGTGGAAATGCTTTAAAAATAACCTTAGGAGTAGCATTTATACTTTATTTTATAACAATAGCATCTTTTTTACTTAGAAACTTTTCAGAAAGTTTAAAAATTATATATTTTCCTAATACACATTTTTCTGCAATAATTTTAATATTTGTACTTGTTGCCGTAATCTTAAATAAATTTGGATTTAAAACTATTATAAGATGTAACTTAATAATCATACCTTTGGCTTTAATAAGTTTATTAGTAATATTTTTCTCAACTGTTGATGAATTTACTATACAAAGATTTTTCCCTATTCTTGGTTTTGGTTTTAATGAAACTTTTGTATTAGGCGCAACAAATATTTTTGCATTTGCAGGAATTGTTATATTATATTTTATAATGCCTGTTTTAAATAATCCTAATAGTTATAAAAAAGTAAGTTTGGTATCAATTTTAATATCTAGTTTATACTTACTCTTATCTGTAATATCACTTCTACTTGTAATACCTATGATATCTTCTGCTGAAAGTACATTATCTGTTTACCTTGCTGCAAGAGAAGTTCAATTTGGAGATTTCGTACAAAGGGTTGACGCTATATTCTTTTTAATATGGATATTATCAATATTTTCATATTTTAGTATAATACTTTCTTATATACTATATATATTTAAAAAAATATTTAAAACACAACATTCAAAACCACTAGTATATTGCTTTTCTGCAATAATATTTACTGTTTGTTTGATGCCTAAAAATATTGTTCAAATTAATACTATGTCTAACATTTTATATAAATATCTTTCTCTAACATTAGTTTTTGGAATAAGTATTTTCATTTTAATTTTAGCAAATTTTAAAAAGAAAAAGGAGAACTCTAATGGTTAAAAAATATATTGCTTTTGCTTTAATAGTTTTTGTATTAGCAATTTTTATAAGTAAAGAAATAAGAATTACTACAATAGACGATTATGCTTATGTTGTAGCAATAGGAATAGATGCAGGTGAAGAAAATGTGCTAAAAGTAAGTTTTCAAATAGCATCAACTAGTGAAAATAGTTCTGATTCTGGAGGTTCTGATAGTGCTGCAACTTCTACTGTAAGTACAGTTGAAGCATCTTCTATTGATAATGCTCTTACATTAGTTAATACTTATACAAGTAAGGAATTATCATTAGCACATTGTAAGATAATTTTAATTTCAGAAGAAATTGCCAATGGCGGTGTTTCAAATTATTTATATACATTGATAAATAAAATGGAAATTAGCCCAAAGTGTAATATAATTATAAGTAAAGTTGATTGTGATAATTTCTTAAAACAAGCATCTTCTAATTTGGAAAAAAATTCTACAAGGTATTATGAAATAATTGAAACTACTGCAAATTACACAGGTTATACAGAAACAATAACTTTAAGTGATTTTTTCTCTAAAATGGAGGATACTTTTGCACAACCTTACTCTATCTTAGGTAGTATTAATACTGATGATAAAAATAATGAAAATTCATCTACTATTTCTAATAGTGAAACAGAAAAAAATGTAAAAGCAGGTGAAAGTAATATAAAGTCTAAAAATAAAGTAGAAATAGCAGGTATTGCTGTTTTTAATGCAGATACTATGGTAGGAGAATTAAATGCTATTGAAACGATTTGCCATTTAATATTATCTAATAAATTAGAAAATTGTAAAATTACTATACCGAGTCCTTTTGATAATTCTGAAAAAATAGATTTATCATTAACTCAAAAAAAGAATACAAAGTTTGATATTAAAATTTTAAATGGCTCACCTTATATTAAAGCAAATGTAAAAGTTAATGCTAGAATTTTAACTATGAATAAAGATTCAGATTACTTAAATTCTGATAATTTAAAAGAGATTGAAGAATATGCTAATTCGTATTTAGAAAGTCAAATTCTAAATTATTTTTATAAAACTTCTAAGGAATTTAATTCTGATATTTTGGGCTTAGGTAAATATGTTGTTAGTGATTTTACTACTTGGAATGACTGGGTAGAATTTGACTGGCTAAATAACTATGAAAATTCTTTTTTTGATGTTAATGTAGATACTAATGTTAAATCTGGTTATTTATTATTAGAAACTTAAAATCTTATTTTTAAGATTATTTGCAATGTTTTTCATATACTAATAATTTATGAAATACCTAGCATTCTATTTGGAGGTTTTAAATGAGAATTATTGTATTGATTTTTTCTATTTATGTTTTTATTAAAAGTGTTGCTTATGGTATGTTTGAATACACTCAAAATAATAATAAATCTGGCGCTGTAATTATTTATATTTTATCTGTAATTAGTTTAATTGCACCTAATATATTGATTTATTTAAGATAATTTTTAAAAAAATTGTGCGTTAACGAAAGCAAACGCTTTCGAGACGCACACATATACATTTTGCCTTGCAAATATATATAGACTAATTTAAATTAATATTATTAATTTTCTTGTTCTAGTATTTCGTCAATTACGATTTGTTGGTTTTCGTCTAACTTGTATCTTGGTAATTCAGGTAACATACTTAAATTTTCATAACCAAATAATCTTAAAAATTCTTCTGTTGTTTTATATGTTGTTGGTTTACCCGGTGCATCTAATTTTCCTGCCTCTTCTATAAGGTTATGTTCTAATAATTTATAAATTGTTGCATCAGAATTTACTCCTCTTATTGCCTCTATTTCTGCTCTTGTTATTTTTGGATTATATGCAATTATTGCTAATGTTTCTAAGGCTGCTTGTGATAGATTTGGTTTATTTCTTTTATCTACTATTGGATAAATATATTCATAATATTCTTTTTTGGTACATAGTTGGTATGTATCATTTATTTTTATTATTTCTATTCCTCTATTTTCTTTTTCATATTCTAATTTCATATTTTCAAGAATATTTTTTATTTCTTCTTCACTTATTTCTAGTGAATACATTATTTCTTTTATTTTTACTGCCCTTCCTACTGAAAATAGTATTGCTTCTATTATTGCTTTTGTTTTTTCTAATTCCATAAAATTTTCTCCTTTAATTATTATTATTTAAGTTAAACCTTTTAAATTAATTTAAATAATAATAATCAAATAAATATTTAAATTTTATCATGGTGCTAACTTCGGCTTAAAATTATATTCAAAAAGAGGATAACTTATAGTAATCCTCTTTTAAATTATACTAGTTTAATGTTATGCTAATTCTACAACTGCTCCTGCTTCTGCAAATTTTGCTTTTAATTCTTCTGCTTCTTCCTTAGCAACTCCTTCTTTAACTGTTTTTGGAGCACCATCAACTAGGTCTTTTGCTTCTTTTAATCCTAATCCTGTTGCATCTCTAACAACTTTTATAACTTGAATTTTGTTTGCTCCAGCTTCTTTTAATACAACATTAAATGATGATTTTTCTTCAGCTGCTGGTGCTGCTGCTCCTGCTGCTCCTGCTGCTCCTGCTGGTGCTGCAACTGCTGCTGCAGATACTCCATATTTTTCTTCAATTCCTTTTACTAATTCTGATAATTCAACAACTGTTAAGCTGTCGATAGTTTCTAATAATTCTTCTATTTTAGACATTTTTAAATCCTCCTAATTTTTTTAATTTTTAAATTTTTTATTTTTTTAATATTTTTTGATTAAAATTTTTAAGCATTTTCTTTTTGAACTTTAACTTGATCTAATGCAACTGCAAGTTTTGTAACATTTCCAAGTAATGCACCAGCAAGCATACCAAGTAAAGTTTCTCTTGATGGTAATTTTGCTAAAGTTATTATTTCTTCTGGTGTCATAACTTTACCTTCAATTATTCCACCTTTAATTTTATAAAAATCATTATCTTTTATATAGTTATATATTGCTTTTGCAGGTTCTAGATAATCTTCTTGGTCTAATATAACTGCTGTTGGACCTTCTAGTTTATCTTCTAAACCTTCTACTCCACATTTTTCTAATGCTCTTCTTGTTATATTATTTTTTATAACTTTATATTCAGATTTTGATTTTCTTAATGTTGCTCTTAAATTTGTTACATCTTCAACATTTATTCCTCTGTAATCTGTTAAAAGTACTAATTTAGCAGTTTTTATTTTTTCTGCTAAAGCATCTACTTCTGCTTCCTTTTGTTTAATTATTTCTGAATTTGCCATTTATTTTTCACCACCTTTATTTTTAGTATGAAAATAATTATATTTTAAAAATAATACCACTATTTAGCCTAAAACACATAGGCATAAATAGTGGTTTAATCCCGCTCTATCTATACCTCGGTAGGATTTATTTTTATACCTACTGTCTTCGGCAAATAATTTTTATTATTCATTAATATATATACTTGGTCCCATAGTTGTTGTAACAGCAACACTTTTAATATATTGACCTTTTGCTGCTGCTGGTTTTGCTTTTAATATAGCATCCATAACTGTTTCATAGTTTTCAACTAATTTTTTTGCTCCAAATGAAACTTTTCCAAAACCTAAGTGAATTATATTAGTTTTATCTAATCTATATTCAACTTTTCCTGATTTTATTTCTGCTATGGCTTTTGTAACATCCATTGTTACTGTTCCAGATTTAGGGTTTGGCATTAATCCTTTTGGTCCTAATACTTTACCTAATCTACCTACAACTCCCATCATATCAGGTGTTGCAACTATAACATCATAATCAAACCAGTTTTCTTTTTCTATTTTTGGTATTAATTCTTCTGCTCCTACATAGTCTGCTCCGGCTTGTTCTGCTTCTTTTGCCTTATCTCCTTTTGCAAATACTAAAACTTTTAAAGTTTTACCTGTTCCATGTGGAAGAACTACTGTTCCTCTAACTTGTTGGTCTGCATGTTTTGAATCTACACCTAATTTTACATGTAGTTCTACTGTTTCATCAAACTTTGCTTTTGGAAATTTTTCTACTATTTCCATTGCTTCTTTAATGCTATATTCTTTTTGTGAATCTACAAGTTTGTTTGCTTCTAAATATCTTTTTCCTCTTTTCATTTTAACCTCCCTTGGTAATAACGAGTTTTACTCTCCCAATTTTTTATTTACTATTATTTTTCTACGATTATGCCCATTGAACGAGCAGTACCGCATACCATACTCATTGCTGTTTCTAATGATGCAGCATTTAAGTCTTCCATTTTTTGTTCTGCTATTTGTTTTACTTGGTCCATTGTAATTTTTGCAACTTTTTCTTTATTTGGTTTTCCTGAACCTTTTTCAATTTTTATTGCTTTTTTAATTAGAACTGCAACTGGTGGAACTTTTGTTATAAAAGTAAAAGATTTATCTTTATATACTGTTATAACTGTTGGTATAATCATTCCCGGTTGGTTTGCTGTTCTATCATTGAAATCTTTAACAAATTGCATAATATTAACACCACTTGAACCTAATGCAGGACCTACTGGTGGAGCAGGTGTTGCTTTTCCTGCTTCTATTTGTAATTTTATAACATTTGTAATTTCTTTTTCTGCCATTTTATTATTGCACCTCCCTTTAAATGAACTTGTATTTATTAAAATTAATAACTTATTTAGATTTTTTGAACTTGTGAAAATTCCAATTCTACTGGTGTTTCTCTTCCAAACATTGAAACTAGAACTTTTACTTTTCCTTTTTCTTTGTTTATTTCTTGAACTGTACCAACAAATGATTCTAATGGTCCATTAACTATTTTTACAGTATCATTTATATCATAATCTACTGTTACTGCTGCTGTTTCAAATCCCATATTTCTTATTTCTTCATCTGTAAGTGGTATTGGATCTGTGGCAGAGCCAACAAAACCTGTAACTCCTCTTGTATTTCTAACTATGTACCATGTTTCTTCTGTTACTATCATTTTTATTAATACATAACCCGGAAATACTTTTTTTAGGTTTGTTTTCTTTTTACCATCTTTTATTTCTATTTGCTCCTCCATTGGAACAACTATATCAAAGAAATAATCTTCAAGTTCTCTGTTTTTTACAGTTTGCTCTAAGTCTGTTTTTACTTTATTTTCATATCCTGAATATGTATGTACAACATACCATCTAGGCTCTGTTTCTCTATCTTTTTGAGACATCTTTTTGTAGCCTCCTTTTTTTGAACTTTAATTATTATTCAGCACTTTCTTCATTGTTTGATACATTTTCTTCTGCTGGTGCATTTTCAATAGAATTTTCATCAACAATATTTGTATCAATACTATTTTCATCAACTGTATTTTCTGTTTCAGTTGTTGTAGTATTAGTGTTATCTACTATTGTTCTTAATTTGTTTATTCCATATTTATTTAAAGCATCAAATGCTACATCTAATATAAATACTATTACTACTGTAATTAAAACTATTCCAATAACAGTTGCTGTATTATTTACTATTTGTTTTGGTGTTGGCCAAATAACTTTTTTTAATTCTGCTTTAAAGTCCTTCCAAAAATGTTTTTGTACACCTTTGTTTTCTTTATCTGTTTTTGCCATTTTATTTCCTCCTATAAATAGGCTTGTTTTATTTTGTTTCTTTATGTGTAGTACGTTTTTTACAGAACTTGCAATATTTTGTTATTTCTAGTCTGTCTGTATTGTTTCTTTTGTTTTTTGATGTCATATAATTTCTTCTTTTACATTCTGTACATTCTAATGTTATATTTTCTCTTGGACCTTTTGCTGCCATTTAAATACACCTCCGTAATTTTTTTGCTTCTTTATTAACGATGTGAGCATACACTTTTTTATGTATGCTCAAATATTTTATAATATTTTTTTAATTCTGTCAAGTGATTTACGGAATTTTGTTTGTTTTTCTTACATTTTTTTAATAAAAAAACAAACAGGTAAATAATTTTTACCTGTTTGAAAAAGATTAATAAAGAATATTAATTACTATAAATTATACAATTTCTTATTTTGTTAATTGCTGTTTTCTCGATTTTATCTACTTTATTTACAGTTAATTTCATTTTATTGGCAATTTCTTCATAAGTTTTTATGCTTTCACCTAAACCAAATTTCATACATATTACTTGATATTCATAAGGTTTTAGGTTATAAAAAATGATATTTAATAAATCTTCCCCTTGTATGCAATAACAATATTTATTATTCATTATTCTTACCAATAATTTACCTAAATTTGCTGCTATTATATAGTCGTACGTTGAATTGTCTATTATCATTTCAACGTATTTTGCAAGTTTTAGGTTTACTTCTGCTTGTTTATAGATTTCTCGAGAATTTTTTTGTTTCATTTTTAAGTTAAGTTCTTCAAATTTACTGCAATATTCACTTCCATCTAAGCCCCACCGTAATACTATAACTTTTTTTGATACACCCGGAATAATTTCTAACCATCTAAAAATGGTTTCTTCATTTTCATTTATTCCAATTTTTTTGAGATGTCTTAGAAAATTTTCTTTATTTTTTATTTGTGTTGCTTTTACATTATTTTGCATAAAATAATTCCTCCTAGCAATAAAAAATATATATGTAAATAGCAGTATTTGCTAATTATAAGGAAATTTAATAATTTTCTTTATTATCTTTTTTCAATGTACATTTTATAAAAATATTATACTTTATTTTACATAATTTGTCAACGATGATTTTAATATTAATTTTTTACACTGTATTTTTAATTTTGCCAACTTAATATTGGGTAACCTTCATTTATTGCTTCTTTTCCTTCTTTATCTTCTTTCCAGTTGTTTTCTCCGTTGTTTAATATATCTACAAATGAAGATTCTTCTGATATATCTTTCATTTCTGAATCTGTTTTAGATTTTGCTTGTCCTATTTTATCTTCTGTTTCTTTTATTCCACTAGATGCTGTACCTTCTAAATAATAACAATTAATTGTCTTTCCATTACCATTTACATCATCTATTATTCCACTATGTAAAGTTTCACTATCCACTTCTTTTACTTTTCCTATATTATAACAATTTTCTATTGTACCAAATTGCGTAAATCCCACTATTCCTCCTACAATACCTTTACCTTTAATGTCTCCTGTATTATATGAATTTTTTACTGTTCCTTCATTAAAGTAATTGTTTACAGCTGTTATTCCTGCTGCTGTACCTTCTTCTGCTGTTATATTTCCACTATTATAACATAATTCTATGAAATTATGTCCCATATTCTCCCCTGCTATTCCTCCTGTATAATTCTTACCTTCTATATCTCCTTTATTATAGCATTCTCTTATTGTACAATTATAGTATAAACGACCTACAATTCCTGCTACTTGGTCTTTTCCATTTATATCTCCTATATTATAACAATTTTCTATTAAAAAATTATTTTCAGCTTTTACTTGTTCTCCTAATATTCCTCCTACTGCTGTTCCTTCTCCTTTTATTATTCCTTCATTGTAACAATTTGTTATTGTTATTTCTTTATTAGAAGTTTTATCTCCATTTGTTGTTCCTACTATTCCTCCTAAATTAGCCCAATCACCAGTAGAAGTTAAATTTCCTTTATTTGAACAATTATTTATAATTACATTACCATTATTTTGTATTCCTGCTGTTATTCCTCCTATTGATATTACCCCTGATATATTACACAAGTTATGGCAATTATTTATTGTTGTTTTTCCTTTTGTTATACATGTTATGCCTCCTAAGCCACCATTTCCAGTAATACTACCTGATACTGTTAAATTTTCTATTGTTGAGTCTTCTATTATTCCAAATAAACCTTTAGTATCTTCTTCTGGTTTATTTATATATATTCCACTTATTGTATGTCCATTTCCATTAAATGTTCCTGTAAATGGTTCATCTCTTGTTCCTATTGGTGTCCATTGTTCTGCACTATCATCTGTAAATGTTATATTTCCTTTCCCATCATCTTCCCATTTATTAGGATTTAAATCTATGTCTGCCATTAATACATAATTTGCACTCTTTGTAAATTCACATTCTATTTTTTCTTCGTCTATTTTTATTGTTTTTCCTGATCCTATTGCTTTTAATTGGTCCACAGTATATATTGGTACTCTATGGGTATAATTATTTAAATAATTAGTTATATTTGCCATTAAATCTTGTTCTCTTTGTTGTTCATAAGCATATTTGTCTACTGCTTTTTGTGAATTATCTATTATTCCTGTATGTAATACTATACTTATTGTTACTCCTGCTAGTATCAACAATACTATTATTGTTATTACTAACGCTATTAGAGTTATACCTCTTTCTTTTAAAATTTTTCCTTTCATTTTAAAAACCTCCTAAAATTTTTATTTTTTCTTTTTTGTTTCTTTAATGTTTAGTAATTAAAATATTAAAAAGTAAATTGAAGCGTTAGAAACATCATAATTACTAAACAATTTAAAACTAATCTTAAAATACAAAAAGAGCCAATTTATTTATATGCGTAATGGTATTACTAACATATAAACAAAGTTGACTCTGTTTATTTTTCTTATTAAATTTAATTTTGAAACTAAAAATGACGC
>CANRES010000039.1 GCA_947629625.1 uncultured Clostridia bacterium
GCAAGACTTGGACATGCACAAATTACAACAACTTATAATTTCTATGTACATCCTATTATTTCTCATAATAAAACTGCAGGATTTGCATTAGAAAACTTGCTACTACCACAAAATTAGTTAAAATCTTTTTTCACTAAAGTCATTAAATTTTTCACGATAAAAAAGTAAAAGACTACTAAATTATTTTTTAGGTTTCCCATAGTCTTTTACTGAAATTTTATTAGAAATATCAATAAGTTGTGAGGTTTTCTTCCCCAAAATTTCCCCAAATGGCACTTTTTAGGGGTAAAATAAAAAATAGCAAATCTCTAAAAGACTTGCTACGATTTGGTTGCGGGGGTAAGACTCGAACTTACGACCTTCGGGTTATGAGCCCGACGAGCTGCCAACTGCTCCACCCCGCGATATTGATATTAATAATTATATTACTAATTATGCAAAATGTCAACACTTTATACAAAATTTTTATATAATTATTATATACCAATTATAAAAAAATATAACCAAAAATTTCTATTTATTTTACTGTTATATAATTTTTTATATTATTAAATTTTGAATCTCCAATACCACTAACATTTTTTATATCATCTATTGACTTAAATTTACCATTTTCATTTCTATAATCTAATATTTTTTGGGCAGTTGAATTTCCAACACCCGGCAATTCTAATAATTGTGATAAATTTGCCGTATTAATATTTATTAATGAATTATTAGAACTTCCTTCATTATTGTTATCTTGTATTACATTTTCTCCACCTTCCGTAGATATTTCTGCTTCTTCTCCTATAAATGGTATGTATATTTTTTGTCCATCTGAAATTATAAATGCTAAATTTACTTTTGTTAAATCTGCATTTTCATCTAACCCTCCTGCTTCATTTATAGCATCAACTATTCTTGCTCCATCATTTAATTCTACAATACCCTCTTTTCTTACTGCTCCTGCTATATGAACTACAATTTTTTCTACTTCTTCTTCAACTATTTTATTTTCTATTATTTCTTCTTCAAATTCATCATCTTCTAAATTTTCATAACTTATTTGTTGAAAATTAGTATATAAATAATATCCTACAACTCCTATTATTATAACTATTATAAATACTAAAATAATCCATTGTTTTTTACTTAAATTTTCCATTTTTTCCTCCTTGTTTTTGTTAAATTATTGATTTTTTCTCCATTTTAATATACAATATAAATTATTCGAATGGAGGTTTTTATGAATATAAAACGTTTTATAATTTTTCTATTACTTTTTTCTTTAATGCCAATGTGTGTATATGCTGAAACAGACAATGTTTCTTTAATAAATAATGAGGCAAATTTAGATATTCAATCTCCTGTTGCTTTATTAATGGAAAGTGAGACTGGAACAGTATTGTATGAGAAAGATGCTTATGAAAAGAAGTATCCTGCAAGTACAACTAAAATGATGACTGCTATTTTAACATTAGAAAATTGTGATTTAAATGATACTGCAATAGTTAGTAAAGAAGCACTTTTAAGTGTTCCTTATGATTATACTAATGCAAATTTACAAGTTGGTGAGGAATTAACTATACGCGATTTGTTATATGCTTTTTTAATTCCTTCTGCAAATGATTGTGGTTTTGTTTTGGCTGAACATATTGCTGGAAGCACTGAGAAGTTTGCTGAAATGATGAATTTAAAGGCTGCTGAAATAGGTTGTAAAAATACTCATTTTACTAATCCTAGTGGTATTCAAGATGAAAATCATTATTCTACGGCTTATGATTTAGCGTTAATTGGTAGATATGCTATGCAAAATGATGTTTTTAGAGAAATTGTTTCAACTTCTTCTTATAATTTACCTGCTACTAATATGTATGATTCAACTGATAGAAGATTTGTAAATACAAATTTTTTAATTCGTGAAAGTCAAAAGAACTATTATTATGAATATGCTACTGGAATAAAAACTGGTTTTACTGATGATGCAGGAGATTGTGTTGTTGCTAGTGCTAAGAAGGATGGCATTGAATATATTGCCGTAGTACTTCAATCTGGCTATGATACTACTACATGGCTTAAAGAAAAATTTATAGATTGCGTAACTTTATTTGATTACGCTTTTGAAAATTATACAACAAAATCTTTAAATACGCAAGGAGAAATTTTCGACAAAGTTAAAGTTTCTGGTGCTACAAAGGATACTAAATATTTAGATATTGTTTATGAAGATAATATAGATGCTTTTATTTCTAATGAACAGTTGGATAATACTTTTTCTAGTAATATTACAGTAAATGATAAGTTTAAGGCTCCAATTTCAAAGGGTGATGTTGTTGGTTCTGTTTCTTATACTATAAATGATATTACTTATTCTTCTAATTTAATTGCTGGTAATGATGTTATAAAATCTAATCTTATACCAAATATTTTGAAAACTGTTCTTGCTATATTTATTTTATTTTTAATTCTTATGATTATTAGATATATTAATTATAGGAGATATATAAAAAGAAAGAAAAATTATAGAAAGAATAATAAAAAAATTAAATATATTTAGTTAAATTACATTACTGTAATTTTTAAGAAGTATAATATATTTTTTAAGATATATTATACTTCTTAATTTTTTTCTGTATACAAATAGTTTAATTTACTTTGGGCTCTTTGTGCATATTTGCGAAACAAAACGCACAATTTTTTTATTAATTTTGATAATCTTTTCCTATTATTATTTTTATATTGTTTGAAGAATTACTTGAACTACTTGAAGATATTATTCCTGTTCCTAGTATTTCTTGAATTTTATTTAATTCTTCTTCTGTTTCATTTGTTTGATTTATTATTGTTGTTTTTGATGTTTGTGTTGTTGTGCCCGTTTTTGTTACATTATATCCTGCTTTTTTTAAAAGTTCTGTTACACTACTTAAATTTGAAGCCACTCCTGAACCATTTAATAACTCTATTTTTATTGCATCTTCTTCATTTATTTCTTCTTCCTTATATAAGAAAAATTCTTCTACCATTGCTTTTGTTTCTTTTTGATTTGGTATAAATATCCATACACCATTACATAACTCAGATTGTCCTGGTAATAGTCCACTTTTTAAGTTTTCAGTATCAAAGTTTACTAAATGTGGTATATATTTTTTTGCTAAATCTAAATCTATATTTGTATCTATATATGTGTTTACTATATCCATTATTTTAAATATTTTGAATATATTAGATGGCTTCATTGTTTGCTTAATTGTTGCTGTTATAAATTCTCTTTGTGTTCTTGTTCTTCCGTAATCATTATCTCCATATTCTACTGGATATGATGTCCCATCGTTATTATGTCTAAATCTTAATAATTGCTCTGCTTTTTTTCCATCTATTAATTGATATCCTGCTTTTAAATGTATGTATAGGTCTTGTGTTTCATCATCATAATCCATATCCATTGGAACATCAAAATATACTCCACCTATTTCGTCTATTAATTTTATTAATGCTTCTGTGTCTACTACAACATAATAGTCTAAGTCTATATTTAATATTTGTTTTACATATTTTTTAACACCGTCTACACCTTGTGCTATGTATCTTGAATTTATTTTTTCATAAGCTTGCGCACTATTTTTATTTTTTCCTGTATATGTGTCTCTTGGTATTGATAGCATTGATGCTTGTTGTGTTTTAGGATTATATGAGCATACCATTATTGTATCTGACATGTCTTGACTTGTTCCTAATAATAATATGTTTATTGGGTCAACTTCTTCTATTGGTACATCTTCTTGCCCTAATACTGTTGTAAGTAAGCCTGATACTCCTCCACCATTTTTTTGTATTTTATAATATAAATAAAACCCGCTTCCTATTATTAAAATTAAAAATATTATAAATATTTTTAATAGTATATGTCTTTTTTTCTTAGTTTTTTTGCTTTTCTTCTTTTGCTCCTTTTTCTTGCTCAATTTTATCACTCCCATAAATTTTTACATCTATTAGTATACCAAAATATATATTTAATTTCAATATTTTTTAGTTAAAACAATATTTTTAATATTATATTATTATTGTATAAGAAACTTCCTATAACAGATTCATTTATACTACTTATAATTCCAAAGTTTTCTATCATTGATGCACATAATGAAATAATGGCTAATATTACAAATACTACTAAAAGTCCTTGTAGTAAGCCATAAATTACTCCTCCTGTTTTATTAAATTGTTTAATAATTGGTAAATCTTCTAATACTTTTGATAATGCTTTAAATACTATTAATATTAATTTTGTTAAAATAAATAAACCTAATGCTACTATAATATTTATACTTACTATTGAAATTTCTTTTGCAACCATTCCAACTGTTGCATCTTGTACTTCTGACGTATAATCTGTAATATATTTTACTAAAACTTCTGACATGTTTTGCATGTCTTCTTCTTTTAATTGTTCATCTTTATCACTTGAAAATTTTTCTACTATTGCATTTTCTATATTTTCATCTATCTGTGTTTTATCTATAATGACGTTTGATACAGGCTTATATAATAACAATGTTATTATTATTGCTGCAAAAAATGTTAAAATTTTAAACGCTACTTTAATTAATCCTCTATAATATCCCCAAAATACAAATAATGCAATTATTGCAATTATTATAATATCAATAATTAATGCCATAATACTCACATTCCTTTCAATTTATATTTTATAAATTATAATGTTATAACTTCTATTTTATTTCTATAAACTATACCTGCTATTGAATCTCCTACAACTATGTCTGTTACGCCTTGTGAAGATACATATTTTTTTATTAACCACCCATTAGTATTTACAAAATGTACTTCCGTACTGAAATTTAATGCGGTTATGTTTTCTCCAACTTCTATTGATTTTAAAACTCCACTTGTTAAATATATATTTTCTGTATTATTGTATATGTTTTTTAATTTTAATTGTATATTTGATTTAAAAAATTCTGTTGTTTCTACTGTTTGTGCTACATAATTTTTTAAATTAATATCAATAAAATCTGCATTTTGGTCTATTTTATAAATTTCTGTGTCTTGTCCATTTTGTATTGTGTGAACTGAATTATCATATAAACATACTAAGTTTTCTCTATCTTGATATTTTATATCTATTATTAAATTATTTTTTTCTGCATTATATGTATAAATTATTGAATTTGTAGGATCTGTTTTTGCTTTTTCTATTGATATTATTTTTATATTTGATTGTATTATTGCAGATGTTGAATCTATTTCTGCTATTGCTAAATATTCATTGTTATTTGATATACTTGTTGTTATTGCATTTGTTGATGCTAAATATGTTTTAAATATTTCTTTTCCTTTATCGTCTATTGTTATTACTACTGTTTTATAACTTGTACCTGTTACTATTACAGATACATATCCATTTCTATTTACACTTATATCAATTATATTACCTTCTATTTCTTTTTCCCATGCTATTTCTTCTTTATTTATTAAATTTATTTTTTGTCCATTTTTTTCTGCAATACATAAGTATTTACCGTTTTTTTCAAATATTGGGTTACTTATTCCTGTATTTAATTTTTTTATTTCTTCTCCTGTGTTATCATATAATGTTAATGTGCTTTTATTTAATATTCCTATGTATTTATCATAAGCACAAATATTTTGTGTTTCGCCTGAATTTAATAATATTTGCGAAGTATTATTTTCTGTAATTTCTTTTTTTAATATATGTATATCTATATTTTCTCTAAAATTTTCATCTGTTATGTATAATGATGCTATAATTATTCCTGCAATTATTAATATACTTAATATTACAATTATTATTATTTTTTTTATTTTATTTTTTTTATTTGGTGTGTATTGCAATACTTCCATAAAAACCCCCATTTAAGTAATTTTTATTACTTAAATATTTTTTATATATTTTTCCTTATTAATTTATATCAGTTTTGACGTTTTTTTTCAAGTGATATTGCAAATATTCTATAAATTTGTATTAATCCTAATACTCCAAATAACGGATATAATATATTTAATAATTTTGAAAAGCCTATATTTGAAATAAATATTGAACTTATGCACATTAATATATTTAATATTTTATATTGCTTATTATTTTTTGCATTATTTTGTAAAAAGCCATATCCGTCTGATATTGCTGTTGTAAATATTGATACTAATATTATTATTCCATATATATATTTATATATTGTTCCTGATTTATTTGCTATATATATTGTTGGTAATTCTATTTTATTTATGTCTATATCTATTTTTAATAATAAATTATATATTATTAATGCTAATAATATTGTTATTATTGTTAATATTAAAAATATTATTTTATTTTGTTTATTTGTTTTTACTAATTTTCTTATTGTTACTATCATGGGTACTAATGTTATACTGTTATAACTTGCATATAATATTGCAGAAATTATAAATTTAATATTATTTTCATTTTCTATTGTATTTTTTATTTCATAATTTATATTTATATTTTTTATTCCAAATATTATTATAAATATTATTAAAATTGGTACTA
Source organism: uncultured Clostridia bacterium (assembly GCA_947629625.1). GTDB lineage: Bacteria > Bacillota > Clostridia > TANB77 > CAG-508 > CANRES01. The sequence continues at coordinate 6,533 of CANRES010000039.1, forward strand.
AAATTGTATTTGCTTTTATTATTCCATTTATATTTTTTGTAAAAATTAAGTAACATAAAATTATTATTAGTAAACTTCCAACTATTTTTGGTAATTTTATTTCTTGTTCTACATAAGCGGAAAATCCTGCTATCATTATATAAAATGACATTAATAAAAAAATATTTATTATTGCTTTTATAATTGAATTTTTTGTTCCTATTTTTTCTAATAATTCTTCATAATTATTTATTTCATATTTATTTGTTATTTTTATTACTTGATATATTATTGCTCCTAAAAATGTAAATGATATTATTATTCCTATAATTCCTAATTTTCCATACTGATTAAAAAAAATATATATTTCTTTTCCTGATGCAAAACCTGCTCCTAATATTACTCCAATTATTATAAATGTTACGTTTAAGATATTTTTCATAAATGTACATCATTCCTTTTGTACATTTTATGAATTTTGTTTATAAATATTCTCTAAGAAAATGTTCTTCTCCATTTTCATTTTTTATTCTTAAATTTGGAAATATTTTTCTCATTGTTTCATTTGAGAAAAATGTTTCTTCTATATAGTTTCCTGTTTTATTATTTATTACCCTATTTTTATATGTTTGTATTGCCCATATTGTTATTATTGAATCTATAATAAAAAATATTATTATTGATATTGTTATTATTTTTTTATCTGGTATTTTTTTTATTAATTTATTTATTTGTGGTGCTAAATCTCTAATTAATATTGATGTTAATATTCCCCAAAAGACTGAATATACTAGTGATATTCTTCCATTTATATTGTATTTTAAATATGAATAATTCCAAAATTTCATTCCATATATTGCTTCTAATATATAACTTAATACGTATTCTAATAATGTTCCAAATACCATTCCTTCTAAAAATAACTTGAATCTACTTTTTTTGCTATCTCCAAATACTGCAATTATTGTTGCTGCTCCTACACCATATATTGGGCAAAATGGGCCTATTAAAAAGCCTTTTCTGCTTTCTAATACGCCTGTTGTTAAATAACAATAGCTTGTCTCAATTATTAATCCTATTATACTAAATATTATAAAATACCATAATATTTGTTTTACATTTATTACTTTCAATTTGTACCTCTTTTTTTATTATTTATATTTGTGCAATAAATAATGCATTTTATTTTTATATTTTATAAACTTAATACTGTAAATTCTTTAAATTGTTTAATTTTTATTTTTGGATTTATTATTTCTATATTAAGTATTTTATTATTATAAATAAAGCAATCATTTTCGTTCATATAATTTATTTTTTCAAATAAATTATCTTTTGTTGATATTTCTTTTATATTTTTATTGTCTATTGTGGTTTGAAATTGTGCATATACATTTAAAGAAAAGTCATTGCGTAAATTTATGAAATATGAATTTTCTTTTGATAATTCATCTGCATAATGTATTGCATCTAAATATCCTCTTGTAAAACACCATGAATCTTCAATTGTGTGGCAATGTGTTGTGAAAAAGTATATGCTATATGATAAAAATAATATTGCATATAATGTTATTATAAAATATTTGAATAATTTATTTTTATTTGTAATTTTATATGTTATATATATTCCATAAGTTGTTAGTGCTATCATTGGATACCATATACAATTTAGTCTATTTATATTTGTATCGTTTATTAATAATCCTAATATTATACTAATAATAAACCATGTTATTATTAAAAATATTCCAAAGTCTTTTTTATTTTTTCTTGTTTTTATTAAATAAATTATTGATATTAATATAAATATTAATGATATATGGTATGTTGTTCCAAAGTATTTCGTTGCATTCCATACTAAATTATCATTTTGTTTTATTATTGCAGATATTGTTTTATTTATATTTTTTATTAATTGTGTTACTTTATTTTCTGAAAATAATAACATATCATTATTTCTTGTACTTTCTTTAAAGTATTGTATTGTAATTTTTCCTATATTTATATTATCAATTTTGAAATAGTTTATTATATACATTAAAATTATTGGTGTTGATATTAATGTATAAATTGCTATGCATATTATTATTTCTTTTATTGTTATTTCTTTTTTTATTTTTAAATATATTGCTGATGTTATTAAAAATAATGGTACGAAATAAATGGCTGGTCCGTAGGTGTACATGGTTAGTGCAAAGAATATCATTGATAAATATATTAACCATTTCTTTTCTGTAATACCTCTATATAATAGATAAATTGATATTAATAGAAAGTGCGGAAATAGGTTGCAGTCTATTGACCATATTGATTGCAATATATGCCATGGTGTTATTATTACCATTGCCATTGCTAGTAATGCTATTTTTTCATTTTTACTTATTCTTTTTGCAAAGTCGTAAAATATTATTATTGTTATTATGCTGATTATTAACATTGGTAGTCTTACTGTAAGTATTGAGTATCCAAATATTTTTATGAATATTGCCATTATATACATCAGCATTACACTTTGTCCTGCTGTTTTCCATGCTTCTAAATATACTGGGTAACTTGTTCCATATATGTCTGTTCCAAAGTCTACTATTGTTTTTGCATTTACGGCTGTCATTATTTCATCACAATTTGCTTCTGCTATTGCATTTGGAAAATTTATTATTCTTATTGTTATTCCTATTATTAATATTATTGTAAATATTATTTTATTTTTCATTTGATCTCCTTTGTTTAGGAATTTATTTGTTCATCTATATATTTATTTGCTATGTCTATTAATTCTTTTGCTTTTTTTATAGTATCTTCATTTTTAAATTGTGCTTTTAATAATAGTTTATTCATATAATCTTTTTCTTTCATTATTTTATATATATATTTAAAATAATAATTAAATATCAATGCAACTTGTGATACCCACATATCTCCATAAGTTTTTCTTTTTTTATAGTCTATTATGTGGTCTTCTTTAAATTCTCTTATTATTTCATCAGTAAATACTTCATTTTCTAATGTTGGACAACCATAAGTATTTTCTGTTTTGTCTGTAATTACTACATAAAATATGTCTAGTTTATCACTATCTTTTATTATTTTTGAGTGTAATAATTCTCTTTCTGTTAGTCCATCTTGTATTATTGCTTTATTATGGTTTAATATTGCCTTTTTTATTATATTATAATATTTTTCTTCTATATTAAATTTTTCTATTAAGTTGTCTTCAAATAGTATTTTTACTCCTAATTCTGCATGATTTATACTTTTTAAGTCTACAAATGTATTGTATCTTTTTACTTGTTCAAATCTTCCTATATCGTGCAATAGTCCTATTAGTTCTGCTAATTGTGTATCTTCTTCATTTAAATTTAATGTTGTGGCCATTTTTTTACTAATGTCTGCTACTCTTAATATATGGCCTACTTTTAGTGCTATTCTTCCATTGTTTAAATCATAATTTTGTACATATTCTTTAAATACTTTCTTAGCATTTTCTATGTCTATCATGTTTTTCTCCTTTTTTATAATTATTTTCTTTTTCTATTTTATCATTTTTTATTTTGTTTGCAATACTTTTTATTAAAAAATAAAAATAACTATTAAAATACTAATTTATAGTATATTAATAGTTATTTATTTTAAAAAAATTCCTTATTTTTAATTATTTAAATTCTTAATTTTCCAATATGTATAATGCAACACGGAAACCAAGGTTTGCGCTATTAGTTTCAACAAGAGTATGATAGCGGGATGATGTTGGAATTTCGTAACCGTAACGCTTCGAAACTACCACTTCGGCGAATACGGTAAGAATCATGTTCTGTATCAAACACTTCTGTTGTCCACTCCCATAAATTTCCTGCTAAATCATATATATTATTTCTTTTTGTATATTCTGTATTTCCTGTTTTTAATAACCATTTATAATCTGATTTATCTTCTGTACTTCCGAATTTTTTTCCCATTTTTTCTATCCATTCACTTTCAGCATTTAATGAATATGATGTTACTCCCGGTATTGTTGATGTTCTATAATTTCCCCAATTTGAACTATCTTCATTTAATTCTTTATTTGTTACTGCTTCTGTTTTTAATAACCATTGTAACGTTGTATCCCACATTGTTCCTGTTACTAATCCACTCTTTACTTTACTTTTTACTTTTTCATCTACATTTTCATTATTATACATTTTTTCTGCATTTGCTTTTGCTTGTGTATAATCTATACCATTCCATGGCACTTGATTTTTCTTACTTGTTGGAATTCCATCTACATTTGTACCATTTGCATCCTTAATTGCTGGTATTCCTGCTTCATACCTTGCTATATAAAATCCTCCATATTTTTCTATTTGTGATTTTTCATTTGTTATTCCAATTGGTAATTCATCAGTAAGTATTTCTTCAAAATTTTCTTCTTTTAACCTCATATCCTCATGACTTTTTCCTAGTGTTTTCTTGTATTCTACTAATTCGTCATTTTCTTTATCTTCAATATAACATGGTACCCACACAAATTGATTTCCGTCTTTGTCTTCAATTACTAGCCCACTATTCCAGCCATCTACTGTTTCTCCATCACTTGATTTCCAACTTGCTCCTTCATTTGATGTTTTAAATCCTACTGGTATTACTGGATTATTGTATTTAAATTCTTCACTTCCTGTTATTGTTTTATTTGCTTCCCCTTCTGTATTATCTAATATTCCAAATTGCATTTGGATTTTTAATGCTAAATCATCCATTTGTTTTACTTCGTCTTCTGCTTTCGCTTGATATGTGTCTACTGCTTTTTGTGAATTATCTATTATTCCTGTATGTAACACTATACTTAATGTTACCCCTGCTAGTATCAACAATACTATTATTGTTATTACTAACGCAATTAAGGTTATACCTCTTTCTTTTAAAATTTTTCCTTTCATTTTTTTCTATTCCTCCTTCAAAATTTTTTATTTTTTCTTCTAATGTTTAGTAATTAAATTTAAAACACAAAAAGAGCCAAGTTGCTTATATGCGTAACGGTATTACTAACATATAAACAAAGTTGACTCTGTTTATTTTTCTTATTAAATTTAATTTTGAGA
>CANRES010000040.1 GCA_947629625.1 uncultured Clostridia bacterium
ATATATTAAAATATTAAATTAAAAACCGGACATTTCTGAAAATTATATCCGGACATTTCTGAAAACTTTTAACATTTGTTCTTTTTATATGGAAAAAAATAAAAATATATGTTAAAATATAATATATTAAATTTGGAGGAAAACATGCAAGATAAACAAAAACATATTAGAAATTTTAGTATAATAGCACATATAGACCATGGAAAATCTACATTAGCAGATAGATTAATAGAAATGACAGGAGTATTATCTTCAAGAGAAATGGAAAATCAAGTGTTAGATAATATGGAACTAGAAAGAGAAAGAGGAATAACAATTAAATCACAAGCAGTAAGAATGAATTATACTGCAAAAGATGGAGAAAAATATATATTAAACCTAATAGATACTCCAGGACACGTAGATTTTAATTATGAAGTATCAAGAAGTTTAGCAGCATGTGATGGAGCAATTTTAGTAGTTGATGCAAGTCAAGGAGTAGAAGCACAAACATTAGCAAATGTATATTTAGCAATAGAAAATAATCTAGAAATATTACCAGTAATAAATAAAATAGATTTACCAAATGCAAGACCTGAAGAAGTAAAAAAAGAAATAGAAGATATAATTGGAATAGAAGCAATGAATGCACCATGTATATCTGCAAAATCTGGCTTAAATGTAGACCAAGTGCTAGAAAGAATTGTAACAGATATTCCTGCACCTAATGGAGATGAAAATAAACCAACAAAATGTTTAATTTTTGACTCTTATTATGATAATTATAAAGGCGCAATAGCATATGTAAGAGTAATGGATGGAAAGGTAAAAGTAGGAGACGAAATATTACTTATGGCAGCGAATAAATCATTTACAGTTGAAGAAGTAGGATATTTTGAGCCGGGAACATATAAACCAACAGAAGAAATAACAGCAGGAGAAGTTGGATACATTTCAGCAAGTATAAAAAATTTATCAGATATTCATGTTGGAGATACAATTACTTTAAAAGATTTTCCAGCAGAAACTGCATTAAAAGGTTATAAAAAAGTTAATCCAATGGTATATTGTGGACTTTACCCTGTTGATGGTAGCGATTATGAAAAATTAAAAGTTGCATTAGAAAAATTGAAATTAAATGATGCATCTCTTGTATATGAGCCAGAAACATCGGCAGCATTGGGATTTGGATTTAGATGTGGTTTTTTAGGACTATTACATTTAGAAATTATACAAGAAAGATTAGATAGAGAATTTGATTTAGATTTAATAACAACATCTCCATCAGTTATTTATAAAGTGCATAAAACTAATGGAGATATAATAGAACTATATAATCCATCAGATTTACCAGCACCACAAGAAATATCATTTATAGAAGAACCAATGGTAAAAGCAGAAATAATAACACCAAAAGATTATGTAGGAAATATTATGGAGATATGCCAAAATAGACGTGGAATATATATAGATATGAAATATTTAGACGAAACAAGAGTAAGTATTATATATGAAATGCCATTAAATGAGATAATATATGACTTTTTTGATAGTTTAAAATCAAAAACAAAAGGATATGCATCATTTGATTATGAATTTAAAGAATATGTAAGGTCAGATTTGGTAAAACTAGATATATATGTAAATGGAGAAAGTGTTGATGCGTTATCTTTTATAGTGCATAAAGATAATAGTTATACAAGAGGAAGAAAAATGGTAGAAAAACTAAAAGAAGTAATACCAAGACAATTATTTATAATTCCATTGCAAGCAGTAGTTGGTGGTAAAATAATAGCAAGAGAAACAATCTCCGCTATGAGAAAAGACGTTTTAGCAAAATGTTATGGAGGAGATGTAACAAGAAAGAAAAAATTACTTGAAAAGCAGAAAAAAGGTAAAAAGAAAATGAGGCAAATTGGTAAAGTAGAGATGCCACAAGAAGCATTTTTATCTGTATTAAAATTAGACGAAGATTAAATTTCAAGAAAGGACTAAAAATATATGAAAAAAGATAATGAAGAAAAGAAGTTTGATGACCAAATAGAAGGAAGAAATTCTGTATTAGAATTATTAGAGTCAGATAAAGATATTAACAAAATATTTATAGCAAAAGGAGAAAAACATGGCTCTATAAATAAAATATTAGCAATTGCAAAAGAAAAAAGAATAGTAGTTGTAGAAGTTGAGAAAAATAAATTAGATACAATTTCTCAAACTAAAAATCACCAAGGAGTTATAGCAATTGTACCACCATTTGAATATTGCGAAGTAGAAGATATATTAGAAAATGCAAAACAAAAAAATGAAAAACCATTTATATTAATATTAGATGGTATAGAAGATCCACATAATTTAGGCTCTATAATTAGAACAGCAGAAACCGCAGGAGTTCATGGAATAATAATACCAAAAAGGAGAGCGGCAAGTGTAAATAGCACAGTTAATAAAGTATCTGCTGGTGCTGTTGAACATGTAAAAATAGCAAGAGTAAATAATTTAAATGAAACAATAAAATATTTAAAAGAAAATGATGTTTGGATATGTGGAACAGATATGAACACAAAAACAGAATATTATAATCAAGATTATACAGGTCCAATAGCAATAGTAATTGGAAGTGAAGGATTTGGAATGAGTAGACTCGTTAAAGAAAATTGTGATTTCTTAGTAAAAATACCTATGAAGGGAAAAATAACATCTTTAAATGCTTCTGTATCTGCAGGAATAATTATGTACGAGGTAGTAAAACAAAGATTAATTAATTTATAATTTAAGGAGATAATATATATGTACGACTGTATTATTATAGGAAAAGGCCCTGCAGGAATTAGTTCTGCACTATATATAAAACGAGCAGGATTTAATTGTTTAGTAATTGGAAAAGATGGTGGAAATCTTGTAAAAAATGAATTGATTCAAAATTATTATGGAATAGAAGAAATTAGTGGAGAAGAATTATTATTAAAAGGAATAAAACAAGTAGAAAAATTAGGTGTAGAAGTAATAACTGATGAAGTAATTGAAATAGAATATAATAATTCATTTACAGTAAAAACTATAAATAATATATATAATTCTAAAACAATTATATTAGCAACAGGAAATACTAGAAAGACATTAAATATAGATGGTATTAAAGAATTTGAAGGAAAAGGAATAAGTTATTGTGCAGTTTGTGATGGTTTCTTTTATAAAAATAAAGAGGTAGTTGTAATTGGAAATGGAGAATATGCAATTAATGAAGTAAAACATTTATTACCAATAGTAAAAAAAGTAACATTATTAACAAATGGAAAAGAATTAAAAGATAAAAACATTGAAATAAATGTAGATACAAGAGAAATAAAACAATTTATAGGAGAGGAAAGATTACAAGAAATAGAATTTAAAAATAATGAAAAATTAAAAGTGGATGGAGTTTTTATTGCAGTAGGAACTGCAACAAGCACAGATTTAGCACAAAAGTTAGGTGTTTTAATAAAAGAAAATAAAATTGCAGTAAATGATAAAATGCAAACAAATATAAATGGTTTATATGCAGCAGGGGACTGTATAGGAGGTTTATTACAAATCTCAAAAGCAGTATATGAAGGTGCAAAAGCAGGTTTAAGCGTTGTTGAATATTTAAGAGGTTAAATAATAATTAATATTATAAATTTTAATTTAAGAGGAGGAATTTAAAATGTCAGTTATAAAATTAACTAATGAAAATTTTGAAAATGAGGTGCTAAAATCAGAAATACCAGTTTTAGTAGACTTTTGGGCAGAGTGGTGTGGTCCTTGTAGAATGCAAGCACCAATTATTGAAGATTTAGCAAATACAATAGGAGAAAAATTAAAGGTATGTAAACTTAATGTAGACGAAGAATCAGATTTAGCGGTTAAATATAATGTTATGAGTATTCCTACATTAATATATTTTAAAGATGGTCAAATTAAAAATACTGCTGTTGGTTTACATTCTAAGGACGAAATTTTAGAAATAATTAAATAAATAAAAATTTATAAAATAACTTGTAAAATATACAATAAAATGATAATATTAGAAAAAAATATATATGGAGAAAAAAAGTATGGATATAATTAAACAAGAGAAAGGAATAACAATAATTGCATTAGTTTTAGTAATTATTTTATTAATGATATTAGCGGGGGTTGCAATAGGAATAGGAGATGCTAATGTAGATTCAGCATTGGATGCTAAATTACAGGGAGAACTACAAATGGTTCAACATGCAGTATTAGAACAATATGTAAAATATAAAACTACACTAAACGAAAATTATATTATTGGTAGAGATTACGAAGAACAAATTCAAAATTTTATGAATAAAAATTATGGTGGAGAAATATTAACATTAAAAAATGCAGATGATAGACAAGAAAAATATAAAAAATACTATTATTTAACAAGAGTAGATTTAGAAGAAATAGGAATTCAAGAATCAGAATATTCATATATTGTAAATTATTATACAGGAGAAGTTATGAATGCAGATAAATTTACAACAACTAGTGGAATAAAGTTATATGTAAAGGGAGCATCTAGTGAAAATCAAGCAAAACCAAGTTATTAAAGGAAGGTTTAAATATGTTTAATGCGGAAAAGATAGTTAATTTATTGCAAAAGAAAATTAATGAAAATAACATATTATTAAATGAACCTATGAAAAAGCATACTACATTTAAAATAGGTGGTAATGCAGATATATTTGTAAAGGTAAATGATATAGAACAAATAAAATACGTATTACAAATAGTAAAAGAAAATGAAATTCCTTTGTTTATATTAGGAAATGGCTCAAATATTTTGGTAAAAGACGAAGGAATACGTGGAATAGTATTAAAAATTGAATTAAATGAAATACAAATATTAGAAGAAAGTAATAAAGTAAAAGTTATAGTAAGTTCAGGAGTAAAACTATCACAATTAGCACAAAAACTATATAAAAATTCAATTAAAGGATTTGAATTTGCATCAGGAATACCGGGAACAATAGGTGGTGCAATTAGAATGAATGCAGGTGCTTATGGTAATGAAATGAAGGATATAGTTTTAGAAACTACATATATTGATTTTAATGGAAAAATACATACAATATCAAACGAAGAACATAATTTTGAATACAGAAATAGCAGGTTCTCAAATGAAAAAGTAATTATATTAAGTACTACATTAATGCTAGAAAAAGGAAACATTAATGAAATAAAAGAAAAAATGGATAATTATAATGAACAAAGAAAAGAAAAACAACCATTAGAATATTCAAATGCAGGTAGTACATTTAAAAGAGGAGAAGACTATATTACATCAATATTAATTGATAAATGTGGGTTAAAGGGTAAGAAAATAGGGAAAGCAGAAGTATCAGAAAAACATGCAGGTTTTATTGTAAATACAGGAGATGCAAGTTTTGAAGATGTAATGAATTTAATTAATCTTGTAAAAAAAGAAGTTTATGAGAAATTTAATAAAAAACTAGAATTAGAAATAGAAATTGTAGGTTAAAATATAAGAAAGGAATGTAAATTAAATGAATGGTTTTTTTAAATGGTTTAAGCAAAGTACCAAAATGAAAAGATGGATATTTGTAATTTTAATAGGAATTATATTAGCATGTTATGGTATTTGCGAAATAATGGTAACAAAAGAACTAAATTCAATAATACAAATAATAAAAATAATTGCATCATTTACAATAGGTTTTACTTTAATAATAGTAGGTTTAGTATATAGTCAAAAGAGAGTTTTAGAATTATTAATAGAAGATACAGACACACGTTTATCTAGCGGAAATAAAGATGTAAATGTTAAATCCTTAATTTTTAATAAAGACGTATATGAACAAGGTCCAAATATAGTAGCAATAGGTGGAGGAAGTGGCTTAAATACTGTATTAAAAGGTTTAAAAAATTATACAAAAAATATTACAGGAATTGTTACAATATCTGACTATGGAAAAATTGCTAGTAATTCTAGAAAAGAGTTAAATTTATTACCATTAGACGATATAAAAGATAGTATGATTTCACTTGCTTATGACGAAGAGGTAATGGAAAAATTATTAAACTATGAATTTAAAAATGATAAATTAAAAGAATTAAACTTTGGAGATATATATTTTTCTGCAATGAAGGACGTTTGTGGAGATTTTACAAAATCAATAGAAACATCTTCAAATATTTTAAATATAACAGGAAAAATATTGCCAGTAACATTAGACGAAATGAAGATTTGTGCAGAGTTAGACGATGGAACTATAATAGAAGAAAAAGAAAAAATATCAACTGCGGTATATGATAAAGTATCTAAAATATCTAGAATTTTTATTAACCCAACAAATTGTAGACCTGCTCCCGGAGTTATAGAGGCAATAGAAAATGCTGATGTAATAATAATTGGGCCGGGTAGTTTATATACAAATGTAATACCAAATTTATTAGTAAAAAATGTATCAAAAGCAATAAAAGACAGTAAAGCAACAAAAATTTATGTAAGTAATATAATGACAGAATTAGGTCAAACAGATAATTATTCAATAATGGACCATATTGATGCTATATATGAACATGCAGGGCATGAGATATTTGATTATTGTATTTATGATACAGGAGAAATAATACCAGAGTTTATAAAGAAATATAATAAAAAAGGCTCAGATTTAGTTGAACAAGATATTTCAAAAGTAAAAGCCAAAGGTATAAAAGTTTTACAAAGAAACTTATCAAGCATAGTAGACGATAATATTAGACACGATGCAGATGCTGTTGCCGCTTCTATTATAGATTTAATATGTGATGACTTAAAATTTAAAGATAAACAAAATAATCCGCAATTTGTAATGTTAAATTCAAGATTAAAAGACAAGAAGAAGACTAATAAAACAAAGATAAAAGAGAAAAAGAATATAATTAAAAATGCTGAAAAAGAACAAAAAAGTAAAAATAATAAAAAAAGAACAAGCAAATTTAGTTCAAAATATAAAGATAGAATTGAATCTATCCAAACTAGCGAAGAAAAAAGACTACAAAATATAAAAGAACTTGAAAAAGAAGAAAAAGAAAAATTTTTAAATAGTCTTAAAGAAGAAAAGTAATTATGATAAAAGGAGGGGTTTATGGAAATTAAAATAAATCCATTATCACAAATGCCACATATTCACAATAATAGCAAAACAAAAAAAGAAAGAGAAAAATCAGATAAAAATAGGAAAACATTTCAAGAAGTACTAAAAGAAGAAATTAGAAAAAAAGAAGAAGAAGAAAATGAAAGATAAAAATTAAAATGGAGGAACAAATGAAATTTAATAAAAAACAATTAGATTTAGAAAATGGAATTACAAAAGAATGGATAATAACAAATGGAATAGGTGGGTATGCATCTTCAACAATAATAGGGTGCAATACAAGAAAATATCATGGTTTATTAATTGCACCACTTACACCACCAGCAAGAAGATATTTAATATTATCAAAATTAGACGAAAGTATTGAATTTGAAGATGGCAACACTAATAATTTATACACTAATATGTGTGAAAATTATATATCAGACGGATATAAATATTTAGAAAGTTTTGAAAAAGATTATATTCCAATTTTTACATATAAAGTGAAAGATACAACAATTACAAAAATGGTATGCTTAAAATATGGTGAAAATACTGTTTGTGTAATGTATAAAATAAAAAATGGAAAGAAAAAAGCAAAATTTACAGTAGCACCAATTTTAAATTATAGAGATTTCCATCAAGTAAGCGAAAATGCAACTTTTTCAGTAAAACAAGATGTACATAAAAGAAAAGTAAAAATGATTATTAATGATAACTCACAAATGCCTATATATATGAACATGAGCGAAGGAGAATATATTGAACATAATAACGATATATTCTATAACATGTATTACATTGAAGAAGAAAAAAGAGGTTTTCCTGCAAAAGAAAATCATTCAGTAGTTGGTAGATATGAAATAATTCTTATGCCGGGAGAAGAAAAGGAAATAAGTTTTACTTGTTCTTTACAAGATAATATAGAAGAAATAAAAGCAAAAAAAGTTATAAGTGATGAAATTGTAAGAATAAATCAAATGTTAATAGATTCTGGCTTAATTGAAAATAAAAATATAACTTTAAACGAAAAAGATAGAGAATTACTAAGAGACTATATAATTGCAGTAGATAATTTTATTGTATATAGACCTGCTTTTAGATTACATACACTTATTGCAGGCTATCCTTGGTTTTTAGACTGGGGAAGAGATGCAATGATTTCTTATGAGGGATTATTATTAATTCCAAAAAATTTCAAAATTGCAAAAGAAGTATTGCTTACATTTACCAAAAATATTAAGTTTGGTTTATTACCAAACGGCTATTCAGGTTTTGATAATAGGCCATTATATAATAGCGTAGACGCCTCATTATTATTATTTGAATCTGTTCATAAGTTATTAGAATATACATCAGACTATAATTGGGTAAAAGAGAACATTTATGAAAATTTAAAAGAAATAATTGATAAATATAGTACAGGAATAGATTTAGACGACAATAATATTTATGTGGATTCAGATAATTTATTAGTATCTGGAACACCAAAAACTCAAAACACGTGGATGGATGCAAAATATGATGGAATTGCTGTTACTCCTAGAAACGGTAAAGCAGTTGAAATTAATGCTTTATGGTATAATGCTTTAAAAATTATGGAGGAATTAACAATAAAATTTGAAGGAAAAAAACAAGCAAAAATATATAATGAAATGGCAGAAAATTGTAGAATTTCATATAATGAAAAATTTTATAACAAAAGAAGAAAATGTTTATATGATGTATTAGGAGACGATAAAATAAGACCAAATCAATTATTTAGTTTATCATTAACATACCCAGTAATTGATCCTAGTTCAAATGTTGCAAATGAAATTTTAGATACAGTTACGAAAAAATTACTTAATAAATATGGCCTAAAAACATTAGCAAAAGGTGAAGAAAACTATGTTGAGGTATATTATGGTGAGCCTGCAAGGAGAGATATGAGTTATCACCAAGGAATTACCTGGCCATGGTTATTTGGTTTATATTATGATGCATTAAAAAACATGATAAGTTCTGCGAAAAATAAAACTGATAAAGACGCATTAAAAAAGAAATTAGAAGAATTTAAAGCAAATGTAAAAACAACATTTGTTAAAGCGTTTTATAATGATGGTTTAATTGGTAGTTTAGCAGAGTTACATGATTCAAAAGCACCATTTTTACCTAAGGGAGCAATTGCACAAGCATGGTCTGTATCTCAAATATTTAGAATAATTTTAGAAAAATAATTAAAGGATGGTAAATAATGCGTATTTTAGGAATTGACCCGGGTTATGGTATAACAGGTTATAGTATAATTGATTATATAGGAAATAAATTTAAGTTAATAGATAGTGGAGCAGTAAAAACTGATGCAAAAATGTCTTTTCCATTAAGATTAAATGAAATTTTTATACAATTAAATAATATTATTGATATGTACAAGCCTGATGCTATATCTGTTGAAGAATTATTTTTTAATAATAATGCTAAAACTGCAATTAATGTTGCACAGGCAAGAGGAGTAATTTTAATAGTTGGATGTCAAAGAAATATACCAACATTTGAATATACACCGCTTCAAGTTAAACAAGCAGTTGTAGGATATGGTAGAGCAGATAAAATTCAAGTACAAAAAATGGTTAAAACAATATTAAATGTTGAAAAATTACCAAAATTAGATGATACTACTGATAGTATGGCAATTGCTATTTGCCATGCTCATTCTGCAAAATTTTCACAAAAGTTGTAAGTATATTATATATGCAAGGAGGGAAAAAATGACAATTGAACAATTAGAAAAAGAAGTAAAAAGTGGAAATTTTAATAATTTATACTTACTTTATGGAGAAGAAACATTTTTATTAGATACAATATTAAAAAAAATAAAATCTAATTTTGGAGAATTAATAAAAGGAATTAATTATATTCAAATTGATGAAACAAATGTTAAAGAATTAATATCTAATATAGAAACACCTGCTTTTGGATATGATAAAAAATTAATTATTGCAAAAAATACTAATCTTTTTAGTAAAGATAGTAAAAAGAAAACTTCTTCTAATTCTAATATAAGTGCATCACTTGTTGAATATTTATCTAATAATATAAGTATTATAGAGGATAGTGTTATATTAGTTTTTGTTGAAGATGAAATAGAAAAAAATGAATTATATAAATTTATAGAAAAAAATGGTTGTGTTTGTAATTTTGAAAAACAAAATCCATCTCAAATAATTGCTAGATTAAAAGCAATTTGTAAAGCATATAAAGTAGAAATTGATGATACTACTTCAAGATATTTAATTGAAACTTGTGGAAATAGTATGCAAGACTTAATTAATGAAATTAGAAAATTAATTGAGTATGTTGGAGAAAATGGAACTATAAAGAAAGAAGATATTGATTTATTATCTACTAAACAAATTGAAAGTGTAATTTTTGATTTGACAGATAGTTTAGGTAATAAAAATATTAAAAAAGCAATGGAAACTTTAAATGGTTTAATATATAATAAAGAGCCTGTTCAAAAAATTTTAATTACTTTATATAATCATTTAAAAAAGTTATATATTGTAAAATTAACTGAAAAATATAATAAAAATACAGCAGAGTGTTTAAATTTAAAGCCAAATCAAATGTTTTTAATTAATAAATATAAAACACAAGCAAAATATTTTAATGAGTTAGAATTAAGGAAAATTCTTAGTGAATTAATAAATTTAGATACAAATTATAAGGTAGGAGAGATAGACTTAAATTTAGGTTTAGAGGCAATCTTATCTACATATTTTTAAAAAAAAGCACCGCCGACAGTATTCCATCGGCGGGTTCCTAATTCCTAGGACCTTGCTTTGTATATAAATATCCTATTTAGGATATCAACTACAATATAACATATTTTTCCAGAGTTGTCAACATTATTGGTAAAATTTGCTAAATGTATAATTATGAAAAAATTATTTGAAATGCAACAAAAATTTTTAAAAAATCTATTGACAGAATAGTAAAGTTTGTATAAAATAAAAAAGTAAAAAGAAAATAAACAAAAGAAGGGAGAAATAGAAATGATAGCAAGTCTTGAAACCGTTGGTATTCTACACACACACACACACACACACACACAATATGTTTAGTAGATAGGGAAATTACGTCATTTTTAGTCTCAAAATTAAATTTAATAA
>CANRES010000041.1 GCA_947629625.1 uncultured Clostridia bacterium
TATATGGAAGAAAGAGTAGTAAGACCTTTTACAATGTGGAGACATTTTAAAGGAGCAAGATCATTTGTAATTACAGTAGCACAACATAGTGAAACTGGAGAAAAATTAGTTATTTATCGTTGTATGGATAACAATGGTAATACAAACCATAAAGATGGTATTTATGCAAGACCATTAGAAATGTTTTTATCAGAAGTAGACCATGAAAAGTATCCAGATATTACTCAAAAATATCGTTTCGAAGAAATTATAGATTAATTTATATTTTCAATCAAAACATTAGCAAAATCATTGACTTTTTTTAATAATCTATGTATAATAAATATAGGAAATGACAATTCCACAAACGTGGGTTTTGCCGAGAATATATGAAAACTCACATCTACTCGTCAAAGTACAGATGTGAGTCTTTTTTATTTATGTAGTTGCTTATCAACCCAGTTCTTAAAAAGAACTGTAGCCAAGGCAACGTTCAATGTTAAAGATAACATAAATGATATTATAATAAATAGCATTACTTTAACCATAAACATCACCACCCTTCCTACGAAGCTTCGTAAAAATTGGTGGCAAAACCACATCTGCTTATTATCATTTCCTATGTCAAATAGTATACCATATATTTTACAATAAAGCAATAAAAAACAAACATTTTTTTGCAAAAATTATATAGATGTTATTTTTTATTCTCAATATATAACCAAATATAGTGATATTAGTGTACTTGACCATTTTACTGACGTCAGTAAAATGATAAAAATGCCTAAAAAAATCATTCTAAAAAAAGAATGACTTTTTTATTATTATACTTTTTCTATATGGATAGTTAAAATTCCATATTTATTTTCTTGTTCATTTGAATAAAATTTGTGAATATTCTATTATCTTTCCTTATTACCTTCCTTTTGTTTTGGTTTTATTTCTCTTAAATCATTATCTGATACAATAATTTTCATCCCTTTAAAAACAGAATCCATTCCAATATCCATATAAGGTCCAAAAATTTTACTTAACATCCATAGTTTTATAACTAATATATCTCCTTTTAGTTTTATCGTTCTTTTATCAACTTCATTATTATTAAAAAAATTTTGTAAACACTCATGTCCCTTTGGTGTTAGTTTTACTGCTACCTCGTTATTAAGATTAAATGATTTTAAATTTTTGTTGTTCATATAATTTCTCCATTAATTTTTTAATTTATTTTATATTATATCATTTTTTATTCATAGTCAAGTTTTATATAAAATACAAAAACAGAGATATTTTTTTATCTCCGTTTTTGATAATATGTTTATAAAATTTCTATATATCCCTATATTTTCTAGATTTTATGTATATACATACTGTACCAACAATAACTGCAACAATACTTATTCCTATTAACATGCTTTCTCCTGTTTGTGGTATTTTTCCATCTGCTATTGTGTTATCTTTTGTTGGAGTTTTATCTGTTCCATTGTTATTTGTTTTATCATTTTCTGAATTATCTGTTATTCCATTATTATCATTATTATCATTGTTTTCATTATTATTGTCATTTGTATTGTTATTTGTATTTTCATTATCATTTTCGTCTTTTATTTCTGCTAAACTAATTTTTGGACTATTTGTTAGATTTACTGTATACTCTTTTGCATCTATATCTTGATATGTTAATACTACTTTTTCATTTGTTGATATTACTTTATTTAAAAGTTCTTCATTTTTCATATCTTTTATTTTTAGTTTATATTGTAATGTTGCTACTTCATCACCTTTTAATGTATCTATATCCCACTCTATTGTTTTGTTTTCTGGATCTATTCCTTCTGTTACTTTTCCTACACTTGGATTTCCTACATATGAAAAATCAAAATTTTCTAATATTTCTTCAGGGAAATAATCTACTATTTTTACTTTATTTAATGGGCTTTGAATTTTTTCCATAACATCTGCAAAAATATCTTCTGAAATAATTTTATTAATATCTACATTATTTACTAAATAATATTTATTAGCAGTTGGTGCTAAAGGTGTTCCAAATATATCTTCCGCTGCTTTTAATTTTTCTTCTAATGTATTATTATCTTCATATTCTGTTCCATTTTTATCTGTATTTCCATCTGAATCACTCATACCTGTAAGTAAGGTTATTACATATATACCTGAATTTTTTAAATTTAATAAAGTATTTTTAGTATTTTTTCCTATTTCAATATTTCCTACATCAGTTACGTCATTAGCATCTTCAACTTCTGTTCCTTTTACATCTGCATTTGGAATTCCATCAGTTAATAAAATAATTATTTTTCTATTATTAGCCTTGGTAAAATTTTGTTGTGCTCTTTGTAAACCTGCATCAATATTAGTTCCACCCTCTGTTTCTCTTTGTAGTTGTTTTTGAATAGCTGTTATCATTGTTTCTTTACTATCTGTAAGGTTTTGCCTTACAGTTGCATTAATTATTGAAGCTGGTTCACCAAACCAACCACCAGTTCTACCATGGAAATCAATTAATCCCATTTTTACATTTGATGAATTATTAAATATTGCTTCTACCAAACTTGATGTACTATTTAATACAAGTTCCTTTCTAGTTTTCCCAGATGATGTAACAAAATCCATTGATGGTGAATTATCTACTACTAAAAATATTTCTGTATCCATTTGTTTTTCTATATTCTTTTTTGTATTTGATAATTTTAATTCGATTGTTACTTCTCCTGTACTTTCATTTGAATTTACTATTGTTTTTGATATATACCCTTGATCATTTTCTAATTCTTTTGTTTCACTTGCTTCTTGTATTACATCTAATTTTGTTTTTAATTCTGCAGCAAATACATTTGTATACATGCTTATTATTGAAAATAATAAACTTACAATTATTAATACTTTTGTTACTTTTTTCATTTTTTCCTCCTAAAATTTTATTATATTTTTAATTATTATTAAATTTACATATATTTACTTTATTTTCATCACCTCTTAATTATTAGATTTTAACAAATAAAATACAAAAAGAGCCAATTTACTTGTATAATTTATATATACAAATAAATTTAGCTCTATGTACTTTTTGTATAAAATTAATTTTTAAATATAAAAATGACGCAATTATCCTATCTTTTAAATATAGTGTGTGTGTGTGTGTGTGTGTAGAGTACCAACGTTTTCAAGGCTTGCTATCATTTTTAAATCCCCTTTCATTTGTTATTTTTTTATAATTCTTCTTTATTCTACACAAACATTAAAATATTGTCAATATTTTTTTATAAATTTTTTAATTATTTTTTACCTATTAGTTATATGTATATTTTCAATTTCTGCTCCCAACTCTCTTGAAATAATATTTTGAATTTGAGCAATATCCTCAGTAGATAATTCACTTTTCTTTACAACAACATTAATACTCATATCATTAATAAATAAAATACATTCTTCAAAACCTTTATTCTTAATTAAATTTTCTGAAATCATAATAGCATTTTTAGTTTTATTTATATTATTAATTTCATTTTGTGAAATTTCTTTTTGTTCATTAGAAATTGAAGAACTTTCTAATATTTTTTGATAACTTTCTATCATTTGAGAATACATTTTTTCTCTATCTAATCTAGATTTCACAAAGTATTCATCAGTTGAAGTATCTGCATTTGTAGTTACAGTTTCATTTATAACACTATTAATAACATTATTTAAAACATTGCTATCAACATTCATTACCTCATTTTTTAAAGAATTAATATCAATATTATTATTTTCTATTAAATTTTCAATATTTTCTATTACATCACTATTTACTAATCTAGCATCTCCAATACCTGCTAAATTTTCACTTTCTATAATAATATTATCTGATACAGTTTCTACTGTTTCTCCATTATATGAAGTATAATTTAGATACCCTGCCGTTACTAACATTAAAGCAATAACTAATATTGTTAATTGATTCTTTTTAATAATTTTCATAAAAACCTCCATTTAAGCAAAATTGCTTTTCTTATAACATAAATGATTTATAGCATTTTATGTTTTAGACATTTCAAACACTTGTATTTTATGTGTTGCTAAACCAGTTACCGCTTCTACTGCTTGAATTATATTTGTTTTTACAGTTGCATTATTAGCCCCAATAGCAGTAATAATTGCACCTTCAATAACTGGATTAACAATTTTTTGTGTAACTGGAACATTAACACCATTTTCTTCTGTATATATTATTTCTTTACTAGAATCTGTTTCATCAACCTTCCTTGTGCCACCAGCCGAATCTTCTTCTTGAGTGTAACTCGTTTTAGAATTTTCATTATACATAGGAACTATTTCGTTACTTTGAGAATATGTAATTAAAACACTTACATTACCTACCCCTTCCATTTTAGATAAAATTTCTTCTAATTTCTGTTCTAAATCTGTTTTTGTATATGATATGTTATTATTACTTGCTAATTGCTTGTACGAACTTTGCTCATAATCTTCCTTTTTATTTGTGTTGGTTTTATCATCATTCCATACATAATTAATAATTATTATAGTAATTATTAAAATTAATACAAATACAACTAAATTTTCTATTTTCTTTTTATTATTTCCATCACCTTTTTTTAAAACTAAACTTTTAACCTTTTCTATTTGTTCCTTAAACATAACACCCCTCCTTTGTTTATTCTATTTTAATATTATTAATCTCTACTCCATATTCATTAGATAGATATTCTTTAATTTCTTTAACTTCTTGTTCTGTTTTCTTACCTACTTCAACTGTTGTTTCATTATTTGTTGAATTATTAATTTCTATTTTACTTATTGATATATTATTATTGCTTATTTTATTTTCCACCTTTTTAGATATACTAATATCTAAACTTATTATTTTACCATAATTTTCTTCACTTTCATCTATATCTACTTTTATTACTCCTGTTGTGTAGCCTTTACTATTTAATTTACTTGATATATCTTGTTTTAAAGATAATATATATGCAGATTTTATATTTGTTTCAGTATTAAAATTATTATATGAAGAAATTGTATTAGTTGTATCTGTTATATATTCACTACTTGCAATACTTATATCTCCATTGTTATATAGTTTAATAATAGGTGTTAATATTGTAAATAAAATATATAGACCAATAACCGTTTTAACATACTTTTTATTCTTACAGTCAGGTAAAATCATTTCAAATATTGTTGCAATCATTAATGCAATAATAATTTGTTCTGCCCAAGAACTTATTTTAGTAATCATATTATTTAACCCTTTCTATCTATACATTAATGAACTATTAGATATTTTTAATACTAACGTAACTCCTATCATTAACATTACAGATATAGAAATCATAATAGCAAGTAATATTTTAAAAGTATCTCCTATTTGTTCAATTAGTTCTACAATTTTTTTATCTGCAATAGGTTCACATATTGCTGAGGTAAGTTTATATGCAAATGATAATATTGTTAATTTTGCTATTGGCATTATACAAATACATAATATTACTATCACACCAATTACACCAACAGCATTTTTTAAAATGTTACTACAACCTATAACAGTATCAACCGCATCTCCTAAAATTTTTCCTACTACTGGAACTATTGTAGATACGGCAGCTTTTGCAGTTTTAGCAGTTATTCCATCTACACCACTTGTAAGACTTCCTTCTAGTGAAACTACTCCTACAAATAATGTAAGTGCTATTCCTAATACCCATACAACACTACTTTTCATAAATTTTGCAATTTTATTTACCTGAACTCTATCTGATACTTTTGAAATAATACTTAATGCAGTAGATATTAATACTAATGGCAATAAAATCCCAGAAATCATATTTCCTATAAATGTTATAATAAACATCAATACTGGTTCTATAACTCCAACAGTTGTTATATTTCCTGTTGCTAACATTAATGTCATAAGTAATGGTATTAAACAATTCGAAAATCCTACTAAATTTTGTATAGCTTCTTTTATTGTACTTATTATACTTGCAAAGTTTGTCATTATTAAAGTAACTATCATTATATATTGCACATAATATGTAATTTGAGATATACTTTTATTTTCTAATCCTTCACTAATACTTTTTAAAATGCTATGTATTACAATTATTACTAATATACTTCCGTAAAATAGTAATTGCTTCTTTTACTTCTTTTCCAAATATGTTTAAAATTTTACTTAATAATGTTTTGTTGTCTATATTTCCTACTAACGCAGAATTAAACATATCGTTAATATCTGTATCTTTTAATACATCTTTTGTATATTTTTTTGTTTCCTTCATAAATTCTGATATATTAAGTTCTTCTTGTTGTGATGCTAAAATATCAGTATCTGTTGCTATAACAGGTTTTGTTACTATACATACTAAGTATAAAAAAATTATTAAAATTTTTATATATTTCACATTAAATAATCACCTCTTTTTTAATATCTAAGGCAGTATTTTTAAAATTGTTTCTAATAATGAAGAAATTATTGGTATAGACATAGAAACAATCAAAACTTTTCCTGCTAAGTCAATTTTATTTGCAATAGCAGTTTCTCCACTATCTTTACAAATACTAGTTGCAAATTCTACTAAGAATGTTATTCCTGTAATTTTTAATAAAATAACAATAAATTGATTATTATAACTCAGTTTATTAGATAAATTAGTTAAAAGCGTTATTATTCCATATAGTTTGTCCATTATGAAAAATAAAATTAAAGCCCCACCTATTAATGAAGCATAAATTGTATATTCTGGCTTGTACTGTTTTAGTATTAGTATTATTATTAAAGATATTAAACCTATTCCTATTATTTTTACTATTTCCATATACTTTTTCTCCTTTTAATTTGAATATAAAAAGGCTAATTTATTATTACAGATTAAATAATGTTCTTACTGTTTCAAATAATCCACTTATCTCTTTTATTACCATTGTTAAAACTATTACTAAACCTGCAAGTGTTGTCATCATCGCTTGGTCCTCTCTACCTGCTCTTACTAAAACTTGATGCAATACTGCAACTAATATTCCTATTGCTGCAATTTTAAATAATAAATTTATTTCCATATAAATATTCCTTTCCTTAATATTTTTTAATGAAACATAAACTTAAATTAATATAATAACTAATGCTAAACCTGTGATTATGCCTAAATTTTTATATAATTTTTCATTTTTATCTAATGCTTTTTTAGCATCTTCAAGTTGAAGGTCTAAAAAATTATCTGTTAATTCAATTTCACTTATTTGACCTTCAATTTCTGTTTTTCCTAATAATTTAGATAGTCCTTTTAATACTTGTATATCATTTTTTTGCATATTAGTATTAACTGCATCTAGTGCTAAATTCCAACTTTCACTTGCACTTTTGGTTTGCATATTTATATATGCAACTTTAAATATTTCTCCTATATTATTTGTAAATGCTTTTGATATTTCTTCAAAAATATCTGGTATTGGCATATATGTATATTTCATTTTGGTTTCAAATATGTTTAAGGCTTTTTTCATATTTGATAATTCTTCTACTCTTTTTTTATATTTGTTTGCCATTAATATTCCTATACTTGTACTTGATATAAATATTAATGATAATGTTATTACTTTTATAATTATCAAAATAATCCCTCCTTTAATATATATTCATTTGATTTTAAAATTATTACAATATGTCTATATATTTCAAATTATTTTTATCTAATTTATATATTTTACTAATTTTTCCTTTTTGTTTTGAATCTAAACATACTATTCTATTAAACATATTTATTTTTATTAATTTATTTAAAGCCGGATTTAATTCTAAATCCTCTAAATCACTTCCATGGGCAGTAAATATTCCTTTTATTCCACAACATATTGCATAATTAATTGCTTCTACATCTTCTATTGTTCCTATTTCATCTGCACATATAACATTTGGAGACATTGAACGTATAAGCATTTTCATTCCTATTGATTTTGGAATACTATCTAAAATATCTGTTTTAATTCCAACATCATTTTGTGGTATTCCTTTATACATTGATGCTATTTCTCCTCTTTCATCTACTAAACCTACTGTTACTCCTTTAAAATTAATCTCAGGCATTCCATTACTGATTTGCCTAATAAAATCTCTTAATATGGTTGTTTTTCCGGCTTCCCGGTGGTGATACTATTATTGTGTTATATATAGTATTATTTTGTAAATCTAATAAGTATTTTATTAAGCAATTACTTGCACCTATTATTTGTTTCGCTATTCTAAAATTTAAACTTGATATATAATTTATATTTATTACCTTATTTTCTTTATAAACAACATTTCCTGTAATACCAACTCGATGTCCGTCCTTTTAAATTAATGTATCCGTTACATATTTGTTCTTGATAAGAATATATTGAATTTTCACATATATATTGCATTATTTCTAATATTTCATTTATACTTGTTTTATAGTTTATTACTTTTTCTTGATTAGTAAATTTTAATATTATTGGTTTATTTGCTCTAATTCTAATTTCCTCTAATGTATTATAATTTTCTATAATATCGTTTTTTATTAAATCTACTATATTTTGTGGTATATATTTTAATATTTCCATTTTTGCTTGTCCTCCTAAACGAAAAAAATAGAAACATATATTAATATATATGCTTCTATTTATAATTTTATTACTATTTTTTAATCTAAAAATTCAGATTCTGCATTATGGTATATTTCTAATACATCATCTAAGTTGTCTAAATTATCTATCAATCTTTGCATTTTTTCTGATGCTGTTTGGTCTAATTGTACTAATGTTGTTGGTACCATTTTTACTTCTGCTTCTAGGAATGTTAAATTGTTTTTCTCTAGATTTTCTCTTATTTCTGAGAAATTTTCTGGTGAAGTTACTATTTCATACACTTCATCTTCTGCTGAAAAGTCTTCTGCACCTAAATCTAGGGCTAACATCATTAAATCGTCTTCTGTCATTTTTGTAGATTCTTTTTCTATTACTATAATTCCTTTTTTATTGAACATATATGATACACAACCTGATGTTCCTAAATTTCCACCTGATTTATCAAACGCATGTCTTACATCTGCCGCTGTTCTATTTTTATTGTCTGTACTTGCTTCTACAATAAGTGCAACTCCATTTGGTCCATATCCTTCGTATGTAATTTCTTCGTAATTTTCATTATTTCCTGCTCCTGATGCTTTTTTTATTGCATTGTTTATTGTATCGTTTGGCATATTTGCTGCTTTACATTTTGCAATAACATCTTTTAGTTTTGAATTTCCTGCGGGGTCTGGTCCTCCTTGTTTAACTGCAATTAATAATTCTCTTCCTAGTTTTGTAAATATTTTTCCTCTTGCAGCATCTGCTTTTCCTTTTTTGGCTGCAATGTTATGCCATTTTGAATGTCCTGACATGTTAATTCCTCCTTTTTTATCTTTTTTGTTGTACATTATTTTATCATACTTTTTTCATTTTGTGTAGATTATTTAAAAAAATTTTCTTATATTTTCTAATTCTCTTACTCCTTCACTTTGTTCTTTAATAATTGTATTTGCAACACATTTTAATCTTGGATCAATGCAATACTGTAATAAATTTTCGCACATTGCTATTGCACCTTTATGATGAGGTATCATTTCAGTTACAAAATCTAAATTAATATTTGGCGTTCTAAGACTATTTTTCATTTCATTAATCATATTTTTCGTAATTGATAAGTATTTAGTGTAATAATTATTTACATTTATTTGAGAATTTATATAACCTCTTGTAGTTCTTGCAATTTCTTGCATTTGCTCTATACCATTTGTTTGCATTTTAATTATATCTCTTGCAATATTTTGTAATGGTGGATAATTTGTATATTTTAATAAATTTTCGCTCATATATATTGCTGCTTGATGATGTGGTATCATATTTTGAATAAAGTCTAATGTTATACTATTTGTAATTTTTGAAGATAACATTTTATCTGCCATTTGACACAATATTTCGTCAAATCTCATTAAATATTGGTTTGCATTTGAAACCTGTTTATAATTATAATTCATAATTTTTCCTCCATATTAAATTCTTTTATATAATACATAAGAATTTTTAAATTTGTTACAAAATATTGTATATGTTTATAAAATTTGGAAATATTATTTTTAACGGTACTGATATTAAAATATTAAATTTGTACCAAGAAAGGATTGATTTTTTTATGACAAGCAAAGAACTTTTATACATTGAGGATGCCTTAGGACATGAATGTTTTATGAAAACATGCAGCAAATACACTGCTCAACAATTAAATGATGTTTCTCTTTCAACTTATATTGGAGAATTAGAGCAAAAACATACTGAAATTTTTAATAAGTTTTTAAATTTATTATAGGAGGAATTTATGGAAGACAAAGATTTAATGGAAAAAGAATTATTAATTATAAAAGGAGTTGCAGATTTATATCTTCATGGTACTATTGAATCTTCTACCGCAGAAGTTCATACTGCTTTTAAAGATGCATTAAATGAAACTCTTGATATTCAAAATAAAATATATACTTTAATGGCTGAAAAAGGTTGGTACAAAATGCAAAATGTAGATCAAGCAAAAATTGATGCAACAAAGCAAAAATTTGCAAATAAATAGTTTATGAAAAACAAAAGTAGGTACTTCATTTTAAAAGTTCCTACTTTTTTATTATATTTTCAAAAGTTTTTAATTTTTTTGTTGTATTTCAAATTATAGGTTTACATCTTCTCTATTTCTTCTATTTCTTCTTTAGTTGCTCCTGTTATATCCATTATAGTTTCTATTGATAAGTTGCTTTTTAACATATTTTTTACTATTTTTATAGTTTTTTCCTTCTCTCCCTCTTTTTTTCCTCTTTCTTCTGCATAATCCATTTTCATTTGCATATCGATTTTTGACTGAATATAATCATCATATTCCTCTCTTGCTCGTTCATCTTGGCTTAAATATTCTAATTGTTCGTATGCTCTTTTTATTGCTTGTGCTCCTTTACTTAATGCCATTTTTACCATCTCCTCCTTTTTTGAAAATAACCATGCCCATAAATCTAAATCTTTTGGTTTTTCTTTATGGTCTAGTTTTAAATATTTTTTTAATTCTAATGAAAATATCCTTAACTTATTTGATTTAATTTTTTCTTCTTTTTCATATAATTTTACATACATTTCTCTCGGATATTCTATACTATTAAAACCTATTTCACTATATGGTGAATTTA
>CANRES010000042.1 GCA_947629625.1 uncultured Clostridia bacterium
TCAAGTTATGGAGGAGCAACAATATCACTTTCACATTTAGCACCATTTGTAAGAGATAGTTACAATAAATACTATGAAAAATATAAAAGAAGAAACATAAAAGAAGAAGATTGCAAAAAATTTGCAATGGAAGATACTAAAAAAGAAGTAGAAGACGGAGTACAAACATTTAATTATCAAGTAAATTCAATGACAAATACAAATGGACAGGCTCCATTCTTATCAGTATGTATGTATTTAGGAGAAACAGACGAATACAAAGACGAACTTGCAATGATAATTGAAGAATTTTTAAAACAAAGAATTTTAGGATTTAAAAATAAAAAAGGTGTATATGTTACACCAGCATTTCCAAAACTTTTATATATTCTTGAAGAAGATAATATACATAAAGATAGCAAATATTGGTATTTAACTGAACTTGCAGCAAAATGTACAGCAAAAAGAATGGTACCAGATTATATTTCTGAAAAAATGATGTTAGAATTAAAGAAAAATGAATATGGAGAAGGAGATTGCTATCCATGTATGGGATGTCGTTCATTCCTTACTCCTGATAGAACAATGAGCATAGGAAATATAGCAAAAGCAAAAAATTATGTTGAAGGAAAAGGAAAATATTATGGTAGATTTAATCAAGGTGTTGTTACTATAAATTTACCAGATGTTGCACTTTCATCAGATAAAGATATAGATAAATTCTGGAAAATATTTGACGAAAGACTAGAACTTTGTCATAGAGCATTACAAATAAGACATAAAAGATTAAGCAATGCAACAAGTGATGTTGCACCTATTCTATGGCAATATGGAGCATTAGCAAGACTAGACGAAGGTGAGTCAATTCATGAACTATTACATCATGGATATTCTACTATATCACTTGGATATGCAGGATTATACGAATGTGTAAAATATATGACAGGACATTCACATACAGATAATGGTGAAGGAAAAGAATTAGGACTACAAATAATGCAACATTTAAATGATGCAGCAAAAAAATGGAAGGAAGAAGAAGATATTGATTATTCAGTATATGGTACACCAATAGAATCTACTACATACAAATTTTCAAAATGTTTAAGAGAAAGATTTGGTATAGTTAAAGGAATTACAGATAGAGATTATATAACAAATTCATACCATGTACCTGTTTTTGAAGAAATTGATGCATTTTCAAAACTATCTTTGGAAAGTGAATTCCAAAAATTAAGCCCGGGTGGTGCAATATCATATATTGAAACACCTAATTTACAAAATAATATTGATTCAATTATTGAAATAATAGAATTTATATATGACAATATTATGTATGCTGAATTAAATACAAAATCTGATTATTGCCAAAAATGTGGATTTGATGGAGAAATTTTAATAGACGAAAATATGGAATGGTATTGTCCTAACTGTGGAAATAGGGACCACAATACATTAAATGTAGCAAGAAGAACATGTGGATATATAGGTACAAATTTCTGGAATAAAGGAAGAACACAAGAAATTAAAGAAAGGGTATTGCATTTAGACAATAAAGCGGTTAAAGAATAATGAGATATAATTTAATTAGAGAAATGGATATATCAAATGGACCAGGAGTAAGAGTTTCAATATTTATGCAAGGATGCAGTTTTCATTGTAAAAATTGTTTTAATCAAGAAACTTGGGATTTTGAAGGTGGAAAAGAATTTAATGACGATACAATAAATAAAGTCTTAGAGTTATGTAATAAAAAACATATAAAAGGGTTATCAATTTTAGGTGGAGAACCAATGCACCCAAGCAATATTGAAGGAACAACAAAATTAGCAAAAGCATTTAAAGAAAAATTTCCTGATAAAAATCTATGGGTATGGTCTGGTTATAAATTTGATGAAGATTTAAAAGATAAAGAAGCTGTAAAATATATTGATGTACTAGTTGATGGAACATATAAAGACGAATTACATGATTTTAATTTAAAATGGAAGGGTTCTTCAAATCAAAGGGTAATAGATGTTCAAAAAAGCATTAAAGACAATGATATTAGACTATTAGCATAATTTAATAATATATAAATTTACCTATATGTATCCTGCTCTTTAAATTTTTCATATTATATAATAGAAAAAATTTAAAAAAATGTCGATTTTTTGTTGAATATATGGTAAGAAATGTGATATACTATATATTGTTTTTAAAAGATGAAAAAGAAAGAGGGAATTATTTTGAAAAAAGATTTAAGAAAAACAAAAATTGTAGGTACAATAGGACCAGCCAGCGAGAACAGATTAGAAGAATTATTTGAAGCTGGATTAAACGTAACAAGAATTAACTTTTCACATGGAAGTTATGATGAACAAAAAGAAAAAACAGAAAGAATAATTGAATTAAGAGAAAAATTAGATATTCCTGTACCATTAATATTAGATATGCAAGGACCAGAAATTAGAACAGGAATGTTAGAAACAGGTAAAAATGTTAAAATTCAATTAGACGATGGACAAAAATTTACATTAGTAAATGAAGATATTATAGGAAATAAAGAAAGAGTATCAGTAACATATAAAAAACTATATGAAGATGTAAAACCGGGTTCAAAAATTTTAATTGACGATGGTTCAATAGAATTAGTTGTTGACGAAATAGTAGGAAAAGATATAGTTTGTACAGTAGTACATGGAAATGGATTAGGAAGTAGAAAAACAATGAATCTTCCGGGTTCATATATACATTTACCTGCATTAAAAGAAAAAGATATACAAGATTTAAAAGATGGATGTAAAGCAGGTTATGATTATGTAGCAGTTTCATTTGCAAGAGGAAAAGATGATATATTAGAAGTTAGAAAATGCTTAGACGAAAATGGTGGAAAAGATATAAAAATTATTACAAAAGTAGAAAATGTTGAAGGTCTAGAACACATGCAAGAAATAGTAGATTATGCAGATGGGCAAATGATTGCACGTGGAGATATGGCTACTGAAACAGATTTTACAGAACCACCAATTATGCAAAAAAGATTTATAAAATTATCTAATAAAGCATGTAAACCAGCAATTACAGCAACACAAATGTTAGAGTCTATGACACATCAACCATTGCCAACAAGAGCAGAAGCAAGTGACGTTGCAAATGCTGTATTTGATAGAACAAGTGCAGTAATGCTTTCAGGTGAATGTGCAATGGGAGATTACCCTGTTGAATGTGTAAAAACAATGGATAAAATAGCAAAAAGAGTTGAAGGAACAATTAATTATTGGAAAAAATTTGATGAAAATTCTAAAAATATTGTTCTAAATGATTTAGAAGATAATTTATTATATTCAGTTTGTGTTATGGCAAAAAATACTAATGCTGATGCAATAGTATGCTATACACATACAGGTAATACTGCTAGAAAATTTGCAGGAATGGGAGCAGGATGCCCAATATTAGCAGTAACAGATAATAAAAAAACATTTAACCAATTGGGATTAGTATGGAATGTATTCCCAGTATATATAGATGCTAAGGATACAATAGATTCTACAATAGAAGCAGGAATTGATAAATTAAAAAGTAAAGGAATATTAGAATCTGGAGATACAGTCGTATTAGCAGGTGGAAAATCAACTTTATTAAACTCTACTAAAGGAAAACTTATTGGTGGAATACTAAAAATTTAATTATCATTTAAAGGGTTGGGTTTAACTCCAACCCTTTAATATTAATAGGTGATAAAAATGAAAAAAATTTTATTAATAATATTATCTTCTATATTAGTAATTGGAATTGTAATTTTTTTAATATATAGAAGTTATGTTGTAGATAATGAAGAGGTTATAGATAATAATACTTTTTCAATAAATGAAATATATGATATAGGAGAAAATATTATAGAAAACCCTATACAAGATGTAGAAAGAAAACCTGCATATTATGATGAAAGTGGCTTTGTTACAGATAGTGTTTACATAGACTGTCAAATTTATTGTGATTTCGATAATGAAAATATAAAAGCAACAATAGATAGTAGAGTTAATGAAATAAAAAATAGAATAATAGAAGAACAACAAAATACAAGTGGAATGGTAGTAATTAATATTAGTGGAAACACTATACTACATGAAAAATTAAATGTATTACAGTATAACGAAACATATAGAAGATATAAAATGTTAAAAACATATTTTGACGATACATTTTCAAAGCAAATTATGTTAGAAGCAAATAAACCTGAAAATAGCAATATATTTAATGTAGATTTAGAAAATAATAAAAATATTTCATATAATAATGAAGAAGAAGAAATGTATTTTAGCGTAAAAACAGGCCAAAAAATACAAAATGTATCAGATTTATTTTCTGTTAATTATGATTATCAATCTGTAATAAAAGATAGAGTTAAATATATGTTAGACTTAAATGTAGGATATAGTGAAAACGAAGTAAATAAAAGGGTAAATGACGCTTATGATAAATTAGATATAGGAATTGATTTACTAAACGAAAAATTATATATTACCTTAGATGATAATGGATTTGAAATGTTTTTTAATGAATTTGATATATCTCAAATGACTATTTATTAAGATATATAAAACTAAAAAAGATTAGTATTGCACTAATCTTTTTTAGTTTGGAAAATTTTTGTTTTAGGTTTGTTTTAGGTTGGGAATGATTTTACAAATCCATACCTATTTACGCGAAATGCATAACAATCTCCTAAAATTCCTACATTTTTGGATTTACAGTTATTCAAAACAAATTCTGCAAAACTTTCTTTAACCTCTGGTTCACCATGATTAACTAAAACAAGTTTAACATTTGAGAACTGATTTATAAACTCAGCGAGTTCATCTGCCTTAGCATGAGCAGAAAATTCATTTGTTGTTGTTACTTGGGCAAATTTCTTTAAAACTCGTCCACCTATTGTAACAGCAGAATTTTCATGAGCATCTATGAGTTTTCTTCCCAAACTATCTGGTGAACAGTAGCCAGTAAAATGTATTAAAGCATTTTTTCTAGTTATAAATTCAGAAAGATAGATTTGAGCAGGTCCATAAGTGCCCATACCAGAAGATGTTAATATAATCTTAGGAGAACTGTCTTGAATGAGTTCGTCACGAATATTACCATCAACATATCTAAAGTTTTCAGGAATGAAACTTGGCATTTTATTGTATGAGCAATACCGCTTGTATCTGTCTGTATATTTGATAGCAAGTTTACCATCAAGATAAATAGGAATGTTTTTGTCAAGTAAATTTTGTGTTTGTAAAGATTTAAGTCTTTCTAAAATTTCTTGGCTACGTCCTTGTGAAAAAACAGGACAAATAACAGTTGCATTTGGAAGTGCTTCTAATATATTATTATCGAAGCAGGGTATTATGTCTTTTGAAAATGTGTTACCATAAGTCGATTCCGTTATGATAGTAATGGGTAATTCTAAAATCCATTCTGGAAGTTTTGGTACGTCAAAGAATATATTCTTGTTGTTATAATCACCCGTAAAAAGAAGATTAATATCTTCATAATTTGGATATGAAATTTGAACAAGAATAAGTGATGCTCCCAAAAGATGTCCATTTTTGAAAAATGTGAATTTTATGTTATCATTAAAACAAATTGTTTCACCAAACTCACAAAATTCAAATGAGTCAATTGTTTTTGAAGTGTCATCCTCATTGTAAAGAGGTTTTTGATTTTGAATTTTTGATTTTACTTTGAGAATCTTCTGAGTATCAGTTAGGGCAGGTATCATAAGTTCACAAGTAAGTGTACTTGCATAGATATTGCCTTTGTAACCGCAATGCTTCAGAAGTGGTAACCGTCCTGTATGGTCTACATGGTTATGTGTTACCAATACAAAATCAATTTTGCTTGCATCAAATTTAAAGTCTTCATTTAACGCATCATTCCGCTCTTGAAAAAGACCACAATCTACAAGGAACCTTGTTGAATATCCATCAGGATATTGAATGCAAACTTGTGTACAAGATCCTGTAACCTTTTGATGAAAAGACGTGATGTCAACATGGAATAAACTTTTTTGGCCCATAAAACAAAATCTCTCCTTTTTAATAAAAATTTAGGTGTTTTTACACCTTATAGATATATTTTACCATTTTATACTATTTATGTCAATTGATTTGTAACAAAATAAATAGTTTTGTCATATTATGTAGTATAAATAAAAAAAGGAGGAAATATATAATGCGTAATAGTTGTAGAAACTGTTGTGGATGTGATTGTCAAAATAATAATGACAAAGAATGTCCACTTGAAGATGTATGTGATAATGTGTGTCCAGTGATGCCAGATATGGATAATAATAGTTGTGATTGTGGCTTTGATGAAGAAGATAATGGATTTCCTATGAATCCTATGTATGCACAGAGTTATGTTCCGCTTCAAAGATTAAAAAATACTTTTACACCTGAGGTTGGCTTAAAAATGGGAACAATTTTTCCAGAATTAGTTAGCCCTTATATGCCAAATCAGTCAATAGAAGAAATTGAATATATAAAATCAAGAAATTGTATAGGGGAGGGTTGTAATAAATGAGTTGTAATTGTATGCAAAACAATGTAAATTGTGATATGAATAATATGTCAAGAAAAGAAATGATGATGAAAATTAGAGAATTAGACTTTGCTATAATTGAATTAGGTTTATATTTAGATACAAACCCTGATGACGAAAAAGCACTTTGCTTGCATAGAGAATATACAAAGAAAGTAAAAGATTTAAAAGATAAGTATCAAAAAGTTTATGGACCACTAACAATCTTCTACCCATGTAATAAATGGAGATGGTTAGAAGAACCATGGCCTTGGTTCAAATTGGAGGTAAAACTTTAAAAATTATATAAAGAAGCATTGGTTGAAAATTATCTAATTCTATGATAATATTATGATAAAATATAAAAGCAATACGATTATAGGTATTTGTAAAAAGAGGAGATTTAAAATTGAAAAATAATATAAGAGTTATTATATGTATAATTTTATTTTTGCTAATTGCTACAATATTAATTATACTATACGGATTTAATGTAATACCGCATAAAAAATATACTAATAGTGATTTCAATATTGAAACATATATTAGTAGCATTGACAAAGATAATGATGGAATAGATGACCAAACTGATATATTAAATAATGTAAAAAAATATATAGAAAAGAAACCTAAATATAAGAGTAAATATTATGGAACTGGTTATCCAGATGACGAATTTGGTGTTTGTACAGATGTTGTTGCATTTGGTTTAAAAGAAGCAGGATATGATTTAATGGAATTAGTGAATGAAGATATTATAAAAAATAAAGAAAAATATAACATAGAAATTATAGATAAAAATATAGATTTTAGAAGGGTACAAAACTTAAATGTTTATTTTAAAAATAATAATATCTCACTAACAACAGATTTATCAGATATAAATGAATGGCAAGGTGGAGATATAATTGTTTTTAAAAATCATATAGGAATAATATCTGATAAGAGAAATAAAAAAGGTGTTCCTTTTTTAATACATCATGCAAATCCAATGCAAGTAAATTATGAAGAAGATATACTAGAATTATATGAACAAGATTATATTATTGGACATTATAGAATTAGTTAATATAAAAAAGGAAATAAAAATGAATAAAATAGATAAAGAAGAATTACACAATATTTTTGGTGAAATAAAAAATAATAATGAATTGTATTTTAATAAATTATACGAAAAATATAAAAAATTAATATACGCAATAGCATATTCAATTTTAAAAAATAAAGAAAATAGTGAAGATATTGTACAGAGAGTTTATATTAAAATATGGAAAATGGAAAAACAAAAATTACCTACAAGCAATGAAGCAAGTTGGTTATATACATTAACTAAAAATGAAGCACTAGATTTTTTAAAATATGAAAAGAAAATGTTAAATGTTGATGAAATATATTATATAAGTGAAGAAAATAAAGAAATAAATGAAATATTGAATATAGATAGTTATAATAAAATAATATCAAAATTAAACGATGATGAACAAGAAATAGTGTCATTAAAAATACTATCTAATCTATCATTTAAAGAAATATCTCAAATATTAAATATACCAGAAGGAACAATAAAATGGAAATATTATAAATCTATTCATACTTTAAAATTATTATTAGGAAATTTAAGTATGTTTATTATAACATTTGTTATTGGTTTAAAAACTATATTATCTAATCAAACAAAAACATCTCAACAAGAAGAAATACAAGAAAGTGAAGTTATAGATTCAACTACTACTACATCTACTGAACATAAACAGCAAGAAGAATTAGATGATTATATAAATCAAAATACAACAAATACAATTATAGAAAATGAAAGCAATATAAACGATAATTACATTATAGGAATATTTAGTATTTCAGGAATTTTTTTAACATTAACTATAATTTTTACAATTATTTTTGTAAAATACCAACTAAAAAAGAAACACAAATCGTCTAAATAATAGAAAGGAAATAGGTGGTATTTATGAGTAAAAAAATATGTAAAATAATAATTATAATATTAATTATATTAGCAATTATACTAGGAATAATGTATTTAATTGATTTAGACAGAATGAAAAATGGAAGACCCGTTGTATTTAGTACTTGGGGTTCAAAGTATGCTCCTTTTTTGGTAGAAAATAAAAATAATGATAATGATTATCAAAAATATAGTAAAACAATAGATAATATTAAATTAGAATTAAATATACCAAATGAATGGAAATATAAAGAAATAGCAAGAAATGAAGAAAATGATTTTTACAAGTATGCTTTAAAATTATATAAAAATAATGAAAATCAATTTGTTACTTTATATATCTATGATACTCCTTTTTCTGTATGTGGAACAGGTCTAACAACTAAAAATCTAATTTTAAATAATGGACAAGAGGCTTCTATTGGATATTTTTATGAAAATATAATATGGAATTATATTTCATTTCACATAAACCATAATGTAGTAGTTTTAAATGATGGAGACTTAAAGGATGAAGATGCAGAAGAAGTAATAGAAATTATAAAAACAATAAATATTACTAATGAACAAGATTTATATTCATTCTGTGGAACTATAACGCAGGTTGAAAATAACTTATTTTTTGTAAAACCTGATGAAAATGAAGAAATAGGAAAGTCAGCAGATTTAGTTATGGTTGGAAAATTACAAATTGATTCAAATGTAAAATTTGAAATAGGAGAAAGAGTAAAAATAACGTATGATGGAGATATAATGGAAACATATCCTCTTCAAATTAATGCTATTAAATATGAAAGTTTAGATTAAAAGGTTAGGGATAAAAATTACAATATACATTAGCAAGTGAAAGTATTTACAATCACTTGCTCTTTTGTTATAATTTAATAAAATAAATTTTAATTTGTTTGGAGGATTTTTAAGATGGAAGAAAAAGAAATTGATAAAATTTTAAAACCAAAAATGTATATAGTATATATATTAGTATTTATCTATTTAAGTATTGCGGCTTTATGTATAGGTTATGTTTTTTCTAAAGTATATGAGCAAAGAAAAACTCCTGTAAATTCAGTTGAATTTGTTTCTAATGGTAGTGAATTAGAAGAAAATATATCTCCAGAAAGTCATAGAGCAGTTGAGTTTTATAAAGCTATTGCAATGGTTGGGGTATTTTTCATTGTAGTAGCATTTGTATATATAGTTCCAGTTGTTATAAAATCAAGAAAGGTATTAAAAAATCAGGAATTAATCGAAGAATTAAGAATAGAACTTGAAAATTTAACTGATAATAAATATAAAAAATATCGCATTTATTTAACTAAAAATTATATTATATATGGTATTAATCCAATAAAATATGAAGATATTATATGGGCATATATTATAACAGAAAGTAAGTATGGTATTAAAACTGGAAAAGATTTAATAGTTTATACAAAAGATAAGAAAAGACATGTTGTGATTTCAGTTGGGACTAAGGATAATATACTAGATAATATTTTAATTGATATTCAAGAGAAAAATCCTAACATAAAAATAGGATATGATAAAGAAAATCAAAAGTTTTTTGAAAATTATAAAAAATAATAATATATGTAAAACAAATAGTAATTTGTCGAGTAAATTATAACTTTTATTAGAAGTAAACTGATAGTCGGTTTACTTTTTTAAATTTAAGTAGTAAAATCAAAATTGTAAGGGGGAAAGTTATGGATGCAGGAAAGACAGGCAAATTTATTGCCCAAAGAAGAAAAGCTATGAATATGACTCAAAATGAATTAGCTAAAAAACTACATATTACTGATAAAGCAGTAAGTAAATGGGAACGAGGATTATCATTTCCTGATATATCTATATTAATTCCACTTGCAGAAATTTTAAATATAAGCTTATATGATTTATTAAAAGGAGGTAATGAAAATGAATAAAGATGAAGCCGAAAAGATAGTAAAAGAGACCATAGAATATGCTAATCAAGAAATAAAAAAGAGTAAAATTAAATACTTAAAAAATTGTCTAATCGTATGTGGAATTTTAGCATTAATAATTATTACATACTTAATAATGTTTAAATGGGAGATTCCAGTAAAATACAGTAATAGTCTAATAGAAGTAAATATTCCAGAAGATAATGGAATAGATATAAAAATAGGCTTGGAAAATTACAAAAATGCTAATGCTGTATTAGTTAAAATTAATGAAAATTTTTATGATTTATATATAAATGTTACTCAAACACTTGCAACAAAAATATTTAAGGATAATGACAAATCAAATAATTTGTTAAGGGTAGGAAATAGCATAATAATTGACTTTCAATCTGAAAGATTAAGAGGATATATACCAAATGGAAATAACGCTGAAAATATAAAACATATTTATTATATAGATAATCTCTCTAATAAAAATATGACATTGAATGATAGTGAACTATTAAATTATAAAAACAAGATATTAATTTGGGAAAAAGAATAAAATAAATTACAATAAATAGGGCAAGTAATCAATTTAAAAGTTACTTGTCCTTTATAATATTATTAGAATACAGTATACTATTGATTAAAAAGTTTTGGTCAATTGAAAAAGTAAATTCAATTTGGAAAAAGTAACTTCTAGTTACCGATTAAGTGCTATTTAAAAAGATTTA
>CANRES010000043.1 GCA_947629625.1 uncultured Clostridia bacterium
GGATTATTACCATTACATAGAGTAATTAAAAAGACACCAGCAAAAATATTAGCAAGACATGATGTAGAATAAAATAAGAAGCTACTCAAAATTTGAGTGGCTTTTAATAATTATAGTTAAAAAGTATATTTCTTGAATAGTTTCATTTATTAAAATGTTAAAAAAATTTGCATATTAAAATTTATATAAATTGCAAAAAAATTTGCTAGACATATCAAATAAAATAATATAAAATTTTATAAAAATAATATAAAATTTTTATGGGAGGAAGAATATGAAAATAGGAGATAAGATTTTAGAATTAAGAAAAAATGCTAAAATGTCACAAGAAAAATTAGCGGAAAAATTAAATGTAACAAGACAAACAATATCAAACTGGGAATTAGGACAAACCTTACCAGATATTGAACAGACAAAAGAAATTTCAAAAATTTTTAATATTACATTAGATGAATTGGTAGATAATGATGTAAAAGATGTTTTAGTAGAAAAGGTAAATAATACTCAGGAAGATGTTAATAAAATTGAAAAAAAATTGAAAATCATATTAATTTCAATAATAATTTTTATTATATCTTCAATTATTATAATGATAACTAGTATATGTGTATATGCAATACATAAAGAAAACAAAGAAATAATAAAATATCCAATAATAGAATACCCGAAAGAAGTAGGAGTCATAGAAGTAAAAGGAACTTTAAATGAATTTAGTACAGTATATTGTATTAGATATG
This sequence comes from uncultured Clostridia bacterium, assembly GCA_947629625.1. GTDB lineage: Bacteria > Bacillota > Clostridia > TANB77 > CAG-508 > CANRES01. The sequence continues at coordinate 738 of CANRES010000043.1, forward strand.
GAGAAAATGATGAAGTATTAAATATATCAAAAGAGTATGTTAATAGAAATCTAGCAATAGATTTTAATTCAGATATGGTTTTGTTTAATTCAATAGATCTTTCCTTATTATATGAAAATTTTAGAAATCACAATATTAAAGAAATTTTAGATTATATACAAAGATATTATGAATATTATGGTGGGACATATGAGATAATTAATGAAAATGATAAAGATTATAGTTATTTTCAATTTATAGAAAAATAAAAAAATATATGGAGGTATATATATATGCAAATATTAAAAGTAGAAAATTTAAGTAAATATTATGGAGAAAATGAAAATAAAGTAACAGCACTTGATAATATTTCATTTTCAGTAGAAGAAGGAGAATTTGTATCAATTATAGGTGCAAGTGGTTCAGGGAAATCAACATTACTACATATTATAGGTGGAATTGATAAGGCAAGTAAAGGAAATGTAATAGTAAATCAAAAAAATATTAGTAATTTATCAAATAATGAATTAGCAAAATACAGAAGAAAAACAACGAATTTAATATTTCAATTTTATAATTTAATACCAATTTTAAATGTAGAAGAAAATATAACATTACCAATTTTATTAAATAATCAAAAAGTTAATAATAAAAAATTAGAAGAATTAATTAATAATTTAGGATTAAAAGGTAAGGAGAAAAAATTACCAAATCAATTATCAGGAGGTGAACAACAAAGAGTTTCAATAGGAAGAGCGTTAATGAGTGAATCAAAAATCTTATTAGCAGATGAGCCAACAGGTAATTTAGATAGTAAAAATTCTAATGAAATTATTAATTTATTAAAAGAGTATAATAAAAAAAATAAACAAACAATAATACTTGTAACACATAATATAGATATTGCAAAACAAACTGATAGAATTATAACGATTAAAGATGGAAAAATTGTAGAAGATGAGGTGCAATAATATGAATAAATTGTCAATGTTATCAATAAAAGATATTAATAGCAACAAAAAAATGACTATAACTATAATATTAAGTATAATAGTTGTTACAATATTAATAAATTCAATTACCACACTAGCATTAAGTTATAAAGAATACATTGTAAATTTATCAAGAAGTAAAAATAACTGGGAAGCAAAATTTGAAAATGTAGAATATGAAAATATTAAATATATAGAAGAAGATAAAAACATTAAAGAAACATCAATTATACAAGATATTGGAGTTTCAAATGAAAGTTATAGCGATGTATATACTTTATTATTACATATAAAAGCATACGATTATAATGCAATGAATAACTTAAATATAAATCTAAAAGCAGGAAGATTACCTCAAAATTCTAATGAAATTATTATAAATGCAAATATGAACTATAAAATAGGAGATAGTATAAATACAACAATAAATAATATAACATATAATTTTCAAATTGTTGGTTTAATTGAAAATACGGAATTTGATAATTTCGATATAAAAACTATAACAAAAGAAAATGGTGCAATAACACTATGTGATAGAAATAATTTAAAAAATCAAGATTTAATAAACATTTATATAATAACTAATAACATTAATAAAATATATGATAATATAAATAATTTAGAAAATAAATTAAAATTAACAGCAACATATAATAATGAAATATTATCTTATGCCTGTGTTGCAAAAGATGGCTCAGAATTTCAATCAATGCTTATAGTTTCTATACGGAATATTAATAGGAATAATTGTTATAGCATCAGTTGCACTAATTTATACAATATTTAATATTTCAATAAGTGAAAAAAAGAAATATATTGCAACATTATCGTCAATAGGTGCAAATAAAAAACAAATAATAAAATTATATCTTTTTGAAGCACTAATAATAACAATTATTTCAATTCCACTAGGATTATTAATTAATTATGGATTAGATTATTTATTAATAGATGTATTTAATGATTTATTTAAGAATATACAAAGCAATTTAATTGGAACAACATTACAAGCAAGTGCAAATATTAATTTAACATTAATTTATTCACCATTAATAACAATTTTATCAATTATAATGGTAATATTAGTTGTATTTATATCAATACTAAAACCTATTTTAAATATAAGTAAAACAACAATAATAGATTTAATAAGAAAAAATAAATACAATAAAATAACTAAGAGAACAATAAAAACACCAAAAATAATAACAAAAATATTTAAAATTACTGGTGATTTAGCCTATAAAAATGTAAGAAGAAGTCGTTATAAATATATTTCAATTATAACATCATTAACTATTAGTATTGTTTTATTTATTACAATTAATGGCTATATAAATAACTTAAAATCATATAATCAAATAAAACAACCAGATTTTAATTATAATTTAACAATAATTAAAAATTTGCCAACAGATAAAGATTATACAGAAGAAGTTTTAACTATTTTAAATGATTTTGGACTAATTGATTCTATCTATGGAATGGAAAAATTAAATACAATGTTCACAATAATAGAAAATGAAGATATAAATCCTTCCTTTATTAATGCTTTTAATAATATAGATAGATTAAAAAATAATTTAGATGTAAGAGAAGATGGTACAATACAAACTTTATCTAGAATAATAACATTAGATAATGCAACATACAATGAATATTTAAAGCAATTAGGAGATAATATAACATTAAATGAAAATGAGTGTATATTAGTTAATTATTCAGATGCAAAAACTAAGTATTATGATGGAATATATTTAACCAATTACCAAGAGGGAGATAAAATCATATTAAATACAATGGATAGAAGAGAAGATGATTTAGAAGCATTAAATGAATTTAGTGAAAAATTTGGTATGGCTCCTGCAAAGGCAGAAAACAAACAAATAGAATTGAATATAAAAGTGGTATCAAATATAATTCCAAAAGGAATTTCAAATAACGCATTTGGTAGTGATTTATATTTAATAGTAAATATAGATACATTTGCAAAACTATTTAAAGAAACATTAGGTGTGGATTTTAATTATATGTTTAATTATTCTATAAAATCTTCAAATACAAATAAAGTAGATGAAATAGTATATAATTTAAACGAAAAATATAATCATTGTATAATAGCATCAAATCTTTCTGTTCAACAGCAATCAAATGAAAATGAAAAGAATATTAAAGAAATATTATTATATAGTTTCTTTATTTTAATATTTGTTTTAACAATTATAAATGTATTTAATATAATTGTTTCAAATATGATATTAAGGAAAAATGAATTTGCTGAATTGACAGCGATTGGAATGTCTAATAAACAGATAAATAAAATGTTAATGCTTGAAGGGTTATTTTATGGAACAACATCTTTAATTATAGGATTAATAATTAGTATAATCATTTTATATATTTTATATAAGAAAATGATAGATACAACATTATACGCATTTACAATACCTTATATATCTATATTGTTGGTATTAATAATTATATATGCTGTTATATTTATTAGTATTATTTATGCTAAAAATCAAATAAATAAAGAAAATATATCTAGTATTATAAAAGAAAAGTAATGAAATGTTATATTACAAAGAATAAAAAATTTAATTCAAAAAAGAGAATCCTAAATGGGATTCTCTAAATTATTTATACAGAACATAATAATCTTATTTATATTTTTTTATTGTATAGAAAAAATGTATAATCAAACACTTGTTTTTATAAAGCAAAAGTGATATAATAAATTAAAAATGAAGAGGTGATTAATGTGAGAATATATTGTTGTATAGACCTAAAAAGTTTCTATGCTTCGGTAGAATGTAGAGAAAGAGGCTTAGATCCTTTAAAAACTAATTTAGTCGTTGCAGATAAATCAAGAACTGAAAAAACAATATGTCTTGCTGTTACGCCTTCTTTAAAAGCACATGGAATACCAGGCAGAGCAAGATTATTTGAGGTAGTTCAAAAAGTAAATGAAGTAAATTATGAAAGAAAAATGAAAGCAAAAAATCATAAACTTGAAGGATTATCTTATGATGATATTGAATTAAAAAATAATCCAAATTTAAAATTAGATTATATTGTTGCTCAACCTAGAATGTCAACATATATGAAATATAGCACATCAATTTATAAAATTTATTTAAAATATGTTTCTTCTGAGGATATATACCCATATTCTATTGATGAAGTATTTATTGATATTACAAACTATTTAAAAACTGCAAATATGACACCTAGACAGATGGTTACAACAATGATATATGATGTTTTTGAAAAAACAGGAATAACTGCAACTGCTGGAATAGGAACAAATATGTATCTTGCAAAAATTGCAATGGATATTGAAGCAAAACACATTACACCAGATAAAAATGGCGTAAGAATAGCCGAATTAGATGAAATGCAGTATAGAAAATTATTATGGGAGCATAGACCAATTACAGATTTTTGGAGAGTTGGAAAAGGGTATGCAAAAAAATTAGAGGCAAATAATATTTTTACAATGGGAGATGTTGCAAGATGTTCTATTAATAATGAAGAACTGCTATATAAATTATTTGGTATAAATGCAGAATTTTTAATTGATCATGCTTGGGGATATGAACCTTGCACTATGAAGGATGTAAAAAAATTTAAACCTACAACTAATAGTCTTAGCTTAGGGCAAGTTTTATCAGCACCATACAATTATGAACAAGCAAAATTAATTGTAAAAGAAATGACAGATTCATTAGTATTAGATTTAGTTGAAAAGCATTTAGTAACAAATCAACTTGTATTAACAATGGAATATGATATTGAAAACTTAACTAATTTAGAAATAAAAAAATTGTATAAAGGAGAAGTTACAACAGATAGATATGGTAGAAATGTACCAAAACACGCACACGGAACAATAAATTTAAAAGAAAGAACTTCATCTACTAAACTAATACTAGAAGCAATACAAGAACTTTATGAAAGAATTATAAATAAAAAACTTTTAGTTAGAAAAATATATGTAGTGGCAAACAATGTTGTTAATGAAAGTGAAATTGAAGATTTGAAACAAAATGAACAAATTAGTTTATTTATTGATTATAATAAGCAAGAACAAGAAAAAATAGAAAAAAATAAAGAAAGAAAAAAAGAAAATAATTTACAACATACTATTTTAGATATTAAGAAAAAATATGGAAAAAATGCAATTTTAAAAGGTATGAATCTTGAAAAAGATGGTACTATGAAAGATAGAAATTCACAAATAGGAGGACATAAAGCATAGGAGGTTAAGAACATGGGAAAATATGATGATATTATAAACTTACCACATCACGTTTCAAAAAAACATCCAAGATTAAGTATGGAACAACGTGCTGCACAATTTGCACCTTTTGCTGCACTTACTGGATATGATGAACAAATAAAAGAAATAGCAAAATTAATTGAAGTTGATAATTATCTGCTTTTATGATAATATATGTAATAGTAAAATAAAAAGGAGATAAAGTTATGTTAAATGCAATAAAAAGAGCAGTAATAGTTATAACAGGGGTTCTCTTACAATTTGGATTTGCCATTGTAATAAGACTATGTTTTTATAAATATCTTGGAATAATCACATTATTTTATACCATAGCAAGTATTTTAATTGTTCTTGGAATATTAAAAAATAGTACAAGACTTTCAAATGATTTACCATGGATAATATTAATTTTAATATTTCCAATATTTGGTACGATTTTATTATTTACATTAGGTAGAAATTTTTCTAGAAGCAAGTTGTTAAAAAATATATTTCAATATGAGAAAAAATATAATGAATACTTAATTCAAGATGAAAAAATAAAAGAAGATATAGATAATAAACAATTAGATAATATTAAATATATATTAAATAGAACTAATTATTTTGTAAGTACAAACAATGAAGTTACATATTATAATTTTGGAGAAAAATTTTATCCAGAATTATTAAAAGAGTTAAAAGAAGCAAAAAAATTTATATTTATGGAATATTTTATTATTAATGAAGGTATTATGTGGAATGGCATTTTAGATATATTAAAAGAAAAAGTAAAACAAGGTGTAGAAGTTAGAATACTTTATGACGATATGGGAAGTTTTACAATGCTTTCAACAAATTATTCTAAAGAACTTGCAAAATACGGTATTAAATGTATTACATTTAATAAATTAAGTCCTTTTAAGGGAATATTTATGAACAATAGAGACCATAGAAAAATGACAATTATAGATGGAAAAGTTGCTTTTTCTGGTGGAGTAAATTTAAGTGATGAATACATAAATGTTAATAGTAAATTAGGTATATGGAAAGATAATGGAATTAAAATTGTTGGTGATGCAATTTGGAATTTAACAGTTATGTTCTTAACCTTGTGGAATGCAAATATAAATGAGGATAAAGATATTACAAAATTCAAATATGATTTTAATAATGTAAATAAAAATAATGGATATGTTATTCCTTATGGAGTTGCACCATTTCATAAAGATTTAATTGGAGAAGATGTTTATATTAATATGATAAATAGTGCAAAAAATTATTTATATATAATGACTCCATATTTAATTATTGATACAGAAATGATTAATTCACTTTGTAGAGCAGCAAAAAGGGGTGTTGATGTAAGAATAATTGTACCAGGAATACCAGATAAAAAAATAGTTTATACACAAACAAGTTCATTTTTTAAAGTATTACATGATAATGGAGTAAAAATATATAAATATACAAATGGATTTGTTCATTCAAAAGTATTCTTATCAGATAATATTAGAGCAGTAGTAGGCACAATAAATATGGATTATAGAAGTTTATATCTTCATTTTGAAAATGGAATTTATATGGAAAATGTTAATGAAATAAATGAAATATTTAAAGACTTTGAAGCCACTTTTAAAGACTGTACAAAATTAAATGATAAAGATGTTAAAGCAGGTTTTATAAAATCTATATGGCAAGCAATTTTAAGATTATTTGCGCCATTATTTTAAATTTTATAAAAAATTATAATATTCATTAAACAATAATATACTTTATTAGAGGTGATTGTTTTGAATATTAAAATTAAAGAAAATTATTCAAAAGATGGAAAAGATTTATCACAACTAATACAAGAATGGATTAAAGAAAATACTTTATATTGTATTTCAAAATTAGAAGATTATAAATAGTTTTATATAACTTGATAGAGGAGGGAAAATGAACGAGTTATATAATAACTATTTTCAAGAGATTAACGATATTATATGGAAGGCTGCAATATATGTAAGACTTTCTAGGGAAGATGAAAAAGACGAAAATTATAGAGGTCAATCTGAAAGTATAGAAAATCAAATCATTTTTTTAAAACAAGTTGTAAAAAATAATAACTGGATATTAGTAGATATATATAAAGATGATGGATATACAGGCACAAATTTTAATAGACCGGGCTTTATAAATATGATGCAGGACATTGATAAAGGTTTAATAAATCTAGTAATTACAAAGGATTTATCTAGACTTGGTAGAGATTATATTGAAACAGGTGAATATATAGAAAAAATATTTCCTAGAAAGAATATAAGGTATATAGCAGTAAATGATAATGTTGATACTTTTGATACTAAAAATGCAAATAATGATATTACACCATTCAAAGCAGTTATGAATGATATGTATGCAAAAGATACTTCAAATAAAGTAAGAACAGCATTACAAACAAAAGCGTTGAATGGAGAATGTATTAAAGCCTTCTTACCTTATGGCTACAAAAAATCTCCTAATGATAAAAATAAAATAATCATTGACGAAAAAGTATCTGATAACGTAAAACTTATTTTCGATTTATACATATCAGGAAAAAGTAAATCTCAAATTGCAAAAATTCTAAATGAAAAACAAATTATTACACCATTAAAATATAAAAAAGAAACCACTAATTATTCAAATCCAAATAATAATGCAACATATAAATGGAATGCAACTGTTATAAATAAAATATTAAGAGATAGAATTTATGTTGGTGATTTAATACAATTAAAATCGAAAAAAATAAACTATAAAGTATCAAAAACAATTAAAAGACCATATAAAGAATATGCAATAATTCCAAATAATCATAAAGCAATTATTGATAGTTCAATTTTTAATACTGTTCAAGAAATGCTAGATAAGCAAACAAATGAATTTAACTATTCAAATAGAAAAAAGCATTTACTTACAGGGCTAGTTTTTTGCAAATGTGGTAGTAGAATTTCATATAATTTAAATCATGGAAAAACATCTAGATGTTTTTGTTCAAGTTATAAAAAATATGGAAATAAATTTTGCCACAATATACATTTAAAAGAAGAAGACTTAATAAATGAAGTAAGTAAGTCATTAAAAAATAATATTGAAAAGTATTTAAATATAAGTAAATTAGACTTTTTTTCTATTATTAAATCTAATGTTGATAATAAAAACAACCTTAGATGTCTTAATGAAGAAAAAGACAAAATATATAAATTAATTAATAATTTGTACGAAGATAAAATATCAGGAATTATTTCAGAAGATACATTTAGAGTATTGCTCCAAAAATATGAAAAAGAAAAACAGGTATATGATGAAAAAATTAAACAAATTAATAGTGAAAGTTATATTACACAACAAAAAATTCAACAAAGAATGATAAATATTGAAGAAGATATTAAGAAAATTATACAATTTGATACTATAAATTATGAAAATAAAAATTTAGTGTTTAAATTGATAAATAAGATAATAATTGACGATAATGAAATAAATATTTATTATAATTTTAAAGTATAATTTTTTTTAGGTTATAATTCTCCTAACTTTTACCAAAGGTGGCCATGGGAAAGGGGGAATTATTAATGTGGACCTATAATAAAAATTTAGAGTATCCGATAAATATAAAAAATACAAATCCAAGACTTGCAAAATATATAATTTCACAATATGGAGGACCTGATGGCGAATTAGCCGCTTCTTTAAGATATTTAAGTCAAAGATTTGGTATGCCAGACCAAAAGTCAAAAGCAGTATTAAATGATATAGGTACTGAGGAGTTAGCCCATTTAGAGATGGTAGGAACAATTATCCATCAATTAACAGATGGAGTTGACCCTAAGGTATTGGAAGCTGAAGGCTTAGGCGCTTATTATACAGATCATGGTTGGGGAGTTTACCCACAAGCAGCAGCAGGTTATCCTTATACAGCAGCAACAATAGCAGTAAAAGGTGATCCAATTGCAGATTTACAAGAAGACTTAGCAGCAGAGCAAAAAGCAAGAGCAACTTATGAAAAGTTAATTGATTTATGTGCAGATGATCCTGATGTAATAGACCCACTAAAATTCTTAAGAGAAAGAGAAGTAGTTCATTTCCAAAGATTTGGTGAAGCATTAAGAGGCGTTCAGGATAAATTAGCAGAGAAAAAATTCTATATGAATGGTTGTAATAATAATATGGTTAATTTAAATAACTGTGACTGTAATAAATAAGATTAATATAAAAATTATTTTAGTGTGAAAATTTATTTAAAAACTTGATTTTGAAAATAAAATATAGTATAATGAATATACTAATACTGATAAAGCAATTTATCAAATAAATTAGGTTAGCACGAACCTTTGATTAAGTTCATAAACAAGTGCATTATAAACATTAGGTTAAATATGAGCCTTTAGAATGAAAATTCTATAAACGAATATTCTATTAAACATTAGGTTAGAAACGAGCCTTTAGTTTTAACTATAAACGAGTTTCCAGAAAAATTAGGGGGTACTTATAAAAAGTATCTCCTATATTTTTTTATGGAGGAATTTATGAAAGAAAATAAAAAAATAAAATTAAAAAAGTTAAATTTTTATATAATTGATGATAATTATATTAATTATTTAAGTCAATTTGATAAGCATATTGCATATAATAAAAATCAAAAAAGACCATACATAGGAGTTGTAATAGTAGTTGAAGGACATTATTATTTTGCACCTATATTTTCTCCAAAACAAAAACATAAAACTTATAAAGATAATTTAACTTTCTTTAGGATAATAAATGTAAAAACAAAAAATGATTTAGG
>CANRES010000044.1 GCA_947629625.1 uncultured Clostridia bacterium
ACAAATGACAGGTAGAGTTATTGGAATGGGTACAATGATAGGATCAAGTTTGGGTGCAATAAAAGAACAATTTAATTCACCATCACAAAACATGAAAACAGGAGATTCAAACAATGAAAATTCGGGTGGAGGACTACAAGGATTTGTAAATAGAGCAAAATCAGTTATTAATCCTAATATGAATTTAAGCTCTGAAAAGGACTATGATGGAAATATAAATCCTGTAAGGACCGTATTACAAAATACAAATAATAATAATACTCAAACTCCAATATCTAATATAAGAAGTAACGAAAATAAAAATAATATAAAATCAGTTGCGGGAAAAGTTGCAAGAGCAGGTTTTAATGGAACAAAATCATATATCTCCATTGGAGCAAAAATGGCAGAAGGAGATTTTTATAAATCTCCATATAAAATTGCGCAAAGAACTAGAAAAAATAAATTTCAAAACACAGAATATATAAACAGAAGTAATGAAATAAAAAAGTTAGGTGATGAAAATGAACCTAAAAAATAAAGTAAATAATAAAGCAAAAAAAATTGTTTTCAAAATAATAAAACCTTTTTTGCCATTTATCATAATTATAGTATTAATAATTTTTGCAATAAGTACTGTTGTAGATGCACTATTTACGACAGAAGAAGATATAGCTATTGCAGAACAACTTTGTAATAGTGATTATGAGGCACAATATGCAGAGTGGTTGGAAGTGAAACAATCAGATGTATCATCTTTACCAAGTGTGACAGATGGAAAAGGGCTAATTCCTACAGGAATATTTATTTGGCCACTCCCTGGCTATACAACAATAACTTCACACTTTCGGGATGAGAACACACCCAATAACTGGAGTATATAAATTACATTCAGGTACTGATATCGCAGCTCCAATAGGTGCAGATTTTGTTGCTATGGCAGATGGAACAGTTATAAAAGCAAGTTATAATGCAGCTTATGGAAATATGGTAATGATAGACCATCGGAGATGGAATAGTAACATTATATGCACATGGTTCGGAAATACTTGTTGAAGCTAATCAAACGGTAGTACAAGGACAAGCAGTTTTAAAAGTTGGATCAACAGGTTATTCAACTGGACCTCATGCACATTTTGAAATTAGAGTTAATGGAAATTATGTTAATCCAGAAGATTATTTTGAAGGAGGTAATTAAAAAATGGTATTAATTTTTACAGGTAATGAGCAGTTAGATAGAGATTTGAGTAAAAGAATTGATGATAGTAGAATTGTTTACTTTCCAGATTATATATTACAAGAAAAAGAAGCAACTACACTAATTGCAACATTGCAACCTAATAAGTATAATTTTAAAGACTTTATGTTTAAAGTAAGAAGTAAAAATATACAAGTTATTCTTCTTTTAGAAAATGATAAAGTAAAGGAATTAAAAGATGCTTTAAATCTAGGAATTTATGACATTATATTTGATTCTTTTACTTTGGATGAAGTAACTGAAAAAATTACTAATCCAAATCAATTTTCTAAAGTTTCAAAATACATAAAAGATATTTTAGAACTGGATACATGCTAGTTCTATTTTATTTTTTAAAAATTAAGAAAGGAGGTCATGAAAATTGAGTAAACGCATAAAAAAAGTAATTACTATATCATCTATTTCAGTATTAATTATTATAGCAATTATATCTACATTTTTTATAAGAGGATACTTAAAAAATAAGGCTAAAATAGATACTGTAAGCGAAGTTTATTCTGATGATAAAGTTCAGGATAGATTAGAACATGAAACAACAGAAAATTTATTATTGCAAATAGATGATGAACAAGTACTTGGTATTATCAAAATTGAAAAAATCGGTTTTGAAGGCTTAGTTTATGAAGGAACGACACTAGATACCTTAGATAAAGGCGTAGGACATTTTGAAAATTCCTCATATTTTGATGGAAATGTAGCTTTAGCAGCTCATAACTCAAATAAATATTGGGCTAAATTGCATACTCTAGAAACTGGAGATAAAATTACTTATATAAGCTACTTAGGTACAAGAGAATATCAAGTAAAAAATGTAACAAAAATTTCTGCAACAGATTGGTCTTTACTCGAAAATACAGATGAAAATTATTTAACACTTATAACTTGTGTTAAGAAAAAACCATCTCAAAGGCTTTGCGTTCAAGCAATAGAAGCTAATTAAATTTTTTTTACTTCAGTATTGCCAAAATTAAAAAAAAGATGTTACGCTATTAATATATAAAAAATATATAGAAAGGGTGATGTCTTATGGATAAGAAAAAAGTATGTATAGGCATAATTATTTTTTTAGTTGTAGTTATAATAGGAGTAAATTTAGCAAGAGTATTTAGTGCAAACAAAGAATTGCAAATATCTGATGCAAGTTATGTAATCAATGAAGATACTGAAAATGTTATAAGTGAAGATATAGAAGAAGACTCAATTACAGAAAACGAGGTAACTCAAGAAAGTAATACTGAAGTTATTGAAGATGATGTAATTGTAGAAGATAAAGGTGAAATTGTTGAAACACCAAAAGAAATTGCTAAAAATCAAGAAAATACAAAGCAAACTACTTCTACTATAATTAATCAAGAAAGCAAAGCTGTACAAGAACAATCAAAAAGTGAACAAAAGCAAGCATCTACAAAAGAAAAAATAAATAATACAACTAAAGAAAATACAACTCAAAGTTCAGACAATAGTAGTAATACCAAAGAAAAAGAACAACAAACTAAAGTTGAAGAAATTTATACTGTAAATAACACAATGATGAACCAAATAATTAAAACTATACAAAATAATGAATCTGAATTTATGAAAAAATACGGTTACACAATTCAAGTAGATAGCTCAATAAAAAAATATACAAATCAATTCACATTTACTGAAAATCGTGTAAAAAGTGCAATTACAAATAAATTCGGTACAATTAGAATATATGCAGAAGATTATTACAAAAATGGGCAATTAATTATGACAGAATGTTATATAATTTAATAAACCATTATAGACACTTTAAGGTGTCTATTTTTAATGGAAAAGGAGGAAAAATTTATGAATAGTAAAATTCTAAAAAAATTAGTAGCAATATTAATGCTACTATCAATATTTTTAACAAATATAAGTAATATAGTATTTGCTTCTATACCTATGAATGAAGCTCTTATAGAGGATAAAGGCGACTGCGGTCGACATCTTCAATATTGGAAAGAAGAAATTAACAATTGGAGCTATGTAATTTGTAATTATGTAGCTTATAGAGAAAATGGAAAGGAATACCCTGCATATTGTATGGACCATGATTTAGACGGGGTAGGAAGGAGAGAAAATTATAGCGTAGATATAAGTTCAATGCTAGATAATGTCGAAATATGGAGAACTATTATCAACGGTTACCCATATAAAACACCAGAACAATTAGGGGTAGAAAATGAATATGACGCATTTGTAGCCACTAAAGAAGCCGTATATAGTGTTATGTACGGATGGGATGCCCAATCTCGTTTTCATGGAGGAGATGAAAGAGGAACAAAAATTGCAAATGCAATATGTCAAATAGTAGATGCAGGAAGATATGGCTCACAAACTCCTTATTCAGATGGAATAACAATCGAACGTGTTGGGGAATTAGTTGAAGATGGAGATTATTATTCTCAACAATATAGACCTATATGTGGAGTTGATACAGAAAGCTATACAATTACAGCCACAAATGGTTTGCCAAATGGGGCCGTTATAACGGATTTAAGTAATAGCTCTAAAATGACTTTTGCTGGAGGAGAAAATTTTAAAGTTAGAATACCTAAGTCAGAAATGGGTTCTGATATAAATGTAATCTTTTCACTTCAAGCAAAAGCAAAAACATATCCTGTATTTTATGGAAGAACAAGAATATCTGGTACACAAAATTATGCTTTAACTTATGATCCATATAATGATGTTACAGGTACTTCAACACTTAATGTTAAAACTAACACGGGAAAAATAAAAATTGTAAAAAATGATGCAGAAACAAATTTACCAATAGAAGGAGTAACATTCCAATTAAAGAAAAATGATGGAACAGTTATTGCAAATGCGACAACAGACAGTAATGGAGAAGCAAGTTTTTCTAAATTATATCAAGGTGATTATGTATTAAAAGAAATTTCTACAAATGATAATTATATCTTAAATGAAGCAGATTTTGATGTATATGTAGAATATAATAAAACTGCTACAAAAACAATAACAAATGAGCATAAAAGAGGAGATTTAAAAATTTATAAAGTAGATAAAGATAATCATAAGATTACTTTAGGAAATGTAGAATTTCAATTATATTCTGAAGAGTTTGGAAAAGTAATTGGAACATATAGAACTGATGTTAATGGAGAAATAAAAATAGAGGGATTAAGAACAGGAAATTATAAATTAATTGAAACTGAAACAAATAGATGGTATAATCTAGCAAAAGATGCAGAAGTAAAAATAGAATGGAACAATTTAACAAATACTACAGTTGAAAATGAGTTAAAGAAAGGACAGATAAAAGTAATAAAGGTAGATAAAGACAATAATGAAATAAAATTGGAAGGTGTAGAATTTGAAGTCCTTGACGAAAACGATAATGTCCTTGAAAAAATAGTTACAAACGAAAATGGTGAAGCTTTAACTAGTAGATATCCTATAAGAGATTTTTCAAAATTAAAACTTCGTGAATCAAAAACATTAGAAAATTATGTATTATCAGATGAAGAAAAAACAATAACTCTAAAAGAAAATGAAATAACTTCTGTTAAATTTGAAAATCAATTAATTCAAGGATATGTTCAAGTAACAAAAGTTGATAGTAAAACTGGAACAACTTTAGAAGGAGCAGAATTTGGAATTTATAACGAAAATAATGAGCAAGTTGGCACATTAAAAACAGATGAAACAGGAAAATCCACAAGCGAATTATTGCCTTATGGAAAATATTATCTAAAAGAATTAGATACAGGCTCTGTTTATTATTTATTAAATGAAAACACATACGAGTTTGAAATTAAAAATTATGGCGAGACAATTCCAGAAACCATTGAAAATGAGCCAGTTGAAATTACAGTAGATGATGATAAGAAAGGTACAGCAGAAATTAAACCTGGAGAAAAAGTCAATTATGAGTTTAGCAATGTAGCAAATAACTCAAATGTTTATTTAGATAACTTTAAATTTTATGATTTTCTTCCAACAGACTATATAAGATTAGAAAAAATGACAACAGGTACTTGGAATCAAGACTTAACCTATGATGTATATTATAAAACAAATAAGTCAGAAGATTATATTTTGTTTAAAGAAGATTTAAGTACAAATGAAAATTATGATTTAGACTTTACAACAATAGAATTTGGTGAAGATGAATATATTACAGAAACAATGTTTGATTTTGGAAAAGTAGAAAAAGGATTTAGAGAAGTTACAGGACCTACAATGCAATGTCAATCTTTTGATACATTGCAAGATGGCGAAACATTTACAAACCATACTAAAACAGTTGGTGTATATTATGGTGTAACTGCTGAAGCAGATAGTGATTGGACTACTGTTGTTCATGTTCCAGAAGAAAAACACGAACCAGTATTACCAAAAACAGGAAAATAGAATAATATAATAATATAATAATATAATAATATAATAATATAATAATATAATAATATAATAATATAATAATCCTTTATAAAATGCCCTTCAAAATAATTTTATAGGAGGATTTTTTATTATGGAAATTACAGATGTAAAAATTTTTAAAGCAAGAAAAAGAGGAGCAGTATTAGCCTATGCTAATGTTATTTTAGACAGAAAATTTATTATTAGAGGAATTACATTATTGGAAACAGAAAATAGAGGAAGATTTATTTCAATGCCAGCAAGATTATTAAGAAATGAGGGTAAAAGATCATATAGAGATATGTGTCATCCTTTAAATAGCGAAGTAAGAGAAGAATTAACAAATGCAATATTTGCAGCTTATGATGAGTTTATAGAAAACTCTGAAAATGAAGAATAATTAAGAAGTATTTTCTTTTTTATATTGCCCTTTAATATTCTAAAGAAAGGACTTTTTTTATGATTATAAGTGAGAAATTAAGAAAAGAATTAGCTTCACTAGAAGAAACTAGCAATTCTGTATTACAAAATCATAGTTTAACAGATTTGCAGATAGAAAATTTTTTAAAGAGTTTAGAAAAAGCAAGATATAATATACTTACAGAGATAAAAATATATAATAAAAATGTAGAATTTGAATATGAAAAAATTAAAACTATTGATGATGAATATAAGGCTAAACTTGAAGATAACATATTAAAAATATATGTTCCAGAAGTTATGCCATCATATAAAAATATAAAGACACATACCCACAAAAGAATTTTATTAAACATTGCTGAAATTACAAAGGAATTTACAGGACTTTTTGAAACAGAAGTATTTATTTATATTAAGATTTTTGACAAAATTAAAGGTTGGGATGTAGATAACAAGTTTATTAAACCAATAGCAGATGCTTTAGTTTTATCTAATGTTATAAAAGATGATAATATAAGCAAAATGTTTTATTGCGTACAAGGTGAATATTCTGAAATACCACATACAGAAATTTATGTTTTTGATAGTAAAAATGTGAATGAATTTTTGGAAAAATACAGTATGAAAAAATAGAGTTTTTTTATAGATTTTAAAAGAAATTTTTGCGACATGTTGAGAAAATTCCAAAACATAGAGTAACAAGGATTTTAGAATTTTGATGCTCCAATTTGACGTGTGGAGGTAGGTAGGCGACTGCGACAGCTGTCGAATATCCTACCAAAGTTCAATTTAAAATTAATTTTTAATTTGAATTTGGGAGGTGATAATTATTGAATTATTTTACAAATAATGACGAGGAAATATCTTTAATAAAATTTATAGCAAAATATCAATATTTAAGTGTAAATGATGTTAAGTATTTTTTTGATACACAAAAATATTATAAAAAAAGAATAACAAATTTAGTAAAAAAGAAATATTTAAGAAGAATAAAAGCTACTCTTGTATTAGATGAACTAGGAATTGAATATATAAAACTATTTAATTTAGAATATACGCCTTTAAATAGAAATAAAAAATATTATTCAAGACTATTGTATATAAGTAATTTAGGTGCTTTTTTCAATAAAGCAAAAACAGTAAAATTTACTCCTTCTTTTTGTATAAAAGATAAAGAGATGTTTACAATTAAAGCAAGAAGATTTGTAGGAATATTAGAGATAAATAGATTTGATTATTTAACATATCACATATCTGAAGAACATGACAATAGATATTTAACATCAGTTATTTATGATATACAAAAAGAAAAAAAATATAAAAATATTATTGTTTTGATTAATGATAAAAATAGAGCAAATATAAATGATTTTTCTTTTGGTATGAATAGTGTTTTACTGATAGAAGACAACGAAAAAAATAGAGAAAAATTAAAATATTTACATAGTGTAAATTGTGCTAAAATAATCCAAGAAAAATACAAAAATAAAATGTTTATAAGTGAATATAACTTTTGTGATTATACAGATTATAAAAATAAATATATTAATATGTTTTATTTTTTAGATACAGAAAAAATAAATAGAATAAAGTATTTTTTAAGAGAAAACGAAGATAAAAATGTAGATATAGTTTGTAGTAAAGATTTAGAAGACGAACTAAAAAAGGAACTTCCAAATTGCAACTATTGTGTAGTGGATCTGGAAGAATATATTGATAAAGAACGAAATATTTATGATTAAAAAAATATGTTTTAGCATATTTTTATTTTTTTGTTTTGTCTTAAATATAGTTATAGATTTTAATATAAAAAGTTATTTCAAAATATTAAGTAAATGTTTTAATAGAGAAATTGTTTTAACTAATAATTTATATACCTTTATTTGCGTCATAATTGCCCTTATTTCAATTTTTATTATATTAGATATATTACTTGTCCTATTCAAAAAAGAAAACGAAAATAAAGGCATTAATTTTAAAACAGAAGATGGAACATATGGAACAGCAAATTGGATGACTGAAAACGAGATATCTAAAGTTTTAGGAGTAAATGAAACTCCAGGTATAATACTTGGAAAATCAAATAATAATCTTGTAAAACTACCTTTTGACAGTTATTTCAACAAAAATATTTGTGTTTTTGGTAGTTCTGGAAGTATGAAAACAATAGGATTTTTATTAACAAATTTATTGGAATTATCAAAATATAAAAAATCAATTATTGTAACAGATCCAAAAGGTGAAATTTATAGAACAACATCAAGTTATTTCAAAAGTATTAATTATACTGTTAGAGTTTTAAACTTAAAAGATATGAAGCATTCTGATAGATGGAATCCATTAGGAGAAAATGAAAATATTACTGATGTTCAAACAAGTGCTAATGTTATTATAACTGGAACACAAAAGCGTAGTGGAAAAGATGAGTTTTGGCCACGAGCTGAAGAAAATCTATTAAAGGCTTTTGAATTTTACTTTTTGGAAAACTTATCAGACAAAAATAACTTAACAAATACATATAAGCATATTGCTAATGGTGATATTGGAGAAATCGAGGCAATGTTTAAAAAATTGCCATTAGAAAGTCCAGCAAGAATGAGTTATAATATATTTGCAAGTGGCTCTGATACAATAAAAGCAAGTGTTATTACAGGGTTAGGAACAAGACTTCAAATGTTTCAAAATGAAGATCTACAGAAATTAACCTCACAAACGGACATTGATTTAACTTTGCCAGGACAAAGTCCTTGCATTTATTATGTGATTACAAGTGATATGGATTCTTCCTTTGATTTTCTTGCATCTTTGTTTTATACATTTCTGTTTATAAAACTAGTAAGATATGCAGATTCAAGAAAAGATGGCAAATGTGAAAATGAGGTATTTTGTTTTTTAGATGAGTTTGCAAATATAGGACAAATTCCAGACTTTAATAAAAAAATATCAACAGTAAGAAGTCGTGGTATTTCATTAATACCAATTCTACAAAATGTAGGGCAATTTAAAAATAGATATCCAAATGACATATGGGAAGAAATTATAGGGAATTGCGACACTAGAATTGGTATGGGAATGACAGATGTTTTAACAGCACAATATTTTTGCGATTTAATAGGTGTATCAACCGTTGAAACAACTTCTGTGAGAAAGTCAAATTCCCTAGAAGGTGATATCGAAGAATACGGTCAGAAAAATATATCAACTCTTAAAAGAAATCTTTTAAATGTAGATGAAATATTAAGAATACCATCTACAAAATTATTAGTTAATTTAAGACGGAAATAAACCACTTTTATTAGATAAGATTATATATGAAGAACACCCTCTTTCTAAAAAGTTAAAGGATAATCCAATTTCTGATTATAACCCAAAATGGGTTAAAAATAATACTCAAAAAGTATCTGTAAATGTAAAAAAGACAGAAACAGATAATAAGAATAAAGAAAAAATAAGTTGGGATAACTTTTAGTGTATGAAAAATTTGCTAAATTCAAGGGAATATGCTATAATATAGGTAGATATTGTAAAAGAGCAAAGTAAGTGAAAGCTTATGACGCAAAGCCATAGGTCTAAAAGTTTTAAAAACTCAAGATAGCTAGGTTGCACAGAAGAAAAGGAGTGAGTTTTATGGAAAAGAAAAAAATGAAAATATGGAAAAAAATTTTAATTGTTATTGCAGTTATAATACTTATATACTTATTAGTAGCATTATATAAATATATTGTTTTAACTAAAATATATGAAAAAGGTAAAGCAAGCAGTGAAATACCAAATAGGTACTATTATTCTGAAACAAAAGATTCAATAAGTGAAGGATGGCAAAAAGATGGAATTAAAAAAATGCACTTAAAGGCAAAAGAAAAAATAGGAGATATTGAAATGTGGGAAAATTCGAATACGGGAGAAAAATATGCATTTTGGAATGAGCCAGAAAAAAAATATCAAGAAGGTGGACAAGTTGTTATTGGATTTGTTTCAATGTTTTCGGAAAGTGAAAGCAAGTATAGAATAATGATGGCTATAAATCCAGCTTTAGTTATATATCCTAAAAAATATGATGATAAACAATGTTATGGCATAAAAATGTCAACAATTTCAGAAGTGGTTGATAAAGAAACAGGTTTGATTTTATATGTAAATAATGGAATGGAAGGAACATATATTTATACATTTAATGAAGTAACAGATGAGGATGTTCAAATGCCAAATCTTAGTGAATACGAATATATCGGAAGTAATGATTAAAAATAGCCTAAAATATTAGGTTTAAGAGAGCAAAGTAAGTGAAAGCTTATGACGCAAAGCCAAAGGTCTAAAAGGATTGTATCCTCAAGATTGCTAGGTTGCTTATTAATAAAAAGGAGGAGATATTATGAATAAATTAAGTAAAATATTATTAGTAGTAATCTTATTATTAG
>CANRES010000045.1 GCA_947629625.1 uncultured Clostridia bacterium
TACTTAATGCCATTTTTACCATCTCCTTTTTCCCTGAAAATAACCATGCCCATAAATCTAAATCTTTTGGTTCTTCTCTATGGTCTAGTTTTAAGTATTTTTTTAATTCTAATGAAAATATCCTTAACTTATCTGATTTTATTTGTTCTTCTTTTTCATATAGTTTTACATACATTTCTCTTGGATATTCTATACTATTAAACCCTATTTCACTATATGGCGAATTTATTTTGAAATAATCAAAATTTAATATGTTTATTAGTATTACATTTTTTGCTTCTTTATAGTCTTGACCATTTTTTAATTGTTCTGAATATAATTTTGTAATATACTGTATATTTCTTTCTAGTAGATTATGCTCATTTTGATTTTGCATTTCTATTACTACTATTGTATCATCATTTATTTCTGCTCTTACATCTAATCTACTTAACTTTTGTTCCTCTCTGTCTTTTAATAATTCTGTATTTTTTAACACTATTTTATTTATTTTTTCATTTGTTATTGCTGTTATTAAATTTGCTAGGATATCCTCATTTCCTTCCTTTTCAAAAATTCTTTTAAATACCCAATCTGATTTTAGGTCTAATAGTTCATGTTTTTCTTCCATTTATTTTCTCCTTCCTATTTTAACATTTTGCCATTTTGTTTGCAATACTTTTTAGCAAATTTTTTAAAATTATTTAAAAATTTACTAAATTAATAAAATGTTTTTCATTTTTATGTTTTTTAAAGGACAACTTTTCTTTAAGTTCTTATTAAACCTAACCCTCCTTTTCAATTTATTTTCTTATTGTGATTAATCTTTTTTGATTAATTTAGACTGAATTGTCTTTGATTTTATTTTTGTATAACCTAAGTTGCTATAAATTTCGCATTTAAAATAATGCTTAGAAATTTTAATTTTTTATTTTATATTTTTTATCTTTCATAAAGAAAATTGTTTCTTTAAATTACATTACTAAATTTATATAACATAATTTTGATTTTGTCAATAAAAATATTTCGACAATCTTTTACATATTTTTACAATTTTAAAAAGAAGTAATATAGTTTTATATTCTATATTACTTCTTTTTTCATATATTATATTTTAAAAATCTGCACATTTTTAACGTCCCCATGTGCACTAATTTTAAAAATAATATCATTTCAATTCAAATTTTATTTTTCCTTTTCCATTTTTACATTCTATTGTTGCAATTGCTCCATTTATTATTGTTAAACATGGAGATTTATGAGAAATATCAGCATCATAAATAATTGGTACATTTAATTTTGCAATTACACTATCCTTTATTGCATTTTCCATATCATAACCAATATTTGAGATTTCTACTCCATTTCTTCCAAAAATAATTCCTTTTGTATATTTAAAATATTCTAACTCATTTAATTTCCATAGAGAACGAATTAACTCCTCTTTTGAAAATTCACAATTATCAAAATACCATATAATGCCATCATTTTTATATCTTTCATTAAACTCTTTTGTTCCATCATATTTTGTACCTGCAAGTTCTGTTATAATATCAAAACATCCACCAATAATTCTTCCATTAATATTTACTTCTTCATTATTTATTGTTTTCCAAACTACTTTTTCAGTATAATTATCACTTTCTAAACCTGTTATTTTTATTGTTCTTTCATTTTCATATAATTCAAAATTTTCTTGTTCAATAATATTACCTTTTAATATTTCTAAATTATCTTTTAAACTTCTATCATAATTTTCTATACCAAAATATTTAAAATTATTACCATATATTGTTGATATATCATATTTTGTAGTTATTGGAAATAAAATTCCAGTTGGGTCTGAAAAACCTTCTACCCATTTTGGTTTCTTTACTATTTTATTAAAATCTATATAAGGCAATATTTCAACTAAAAATTCTCCACCTGCTGCACAAAAGATTAAACCACTTTCATCTTCAATCATTTCATTTAATTCTTCTGCTCTTTTTTTAGCATCTGCACTTCTTGCCATTTTTGAATTAAAAATATTTTTTGAAAGTTTAACTTTATAGCCCATTTTTTCAAATTTTAATTTTGAATTATTAAAACAATTTGTATCCTGTTCACAATCTGCTCCATCTGATGGTGCAGGAACACTAATTAAATCATTTTCTTTTAAAAATTTTGGATATATCATATTGCTCTCCTTTTATTTAAAAATTTTAATGATTATAACATATCATTTATTCAATTTCAAGTTGACATATTATTGTAAAAAATGTATAATATTATCATATTTTGTAAATTTAGGAGGTTTTTATGTTTAAAGAATTTAAAGAATTTGCTTTAAAAGGAAATGTTGTAGATTTAGCAATAGGTGTAATTATTGGTGGTGCTTTTCAAAAAATAGTAACTTCATTAGTTAATGATATTATTATGCCAGCAATTTCAATTGTTACAGGTAAAATTGATTACAGTGATTTAGTTTTTAAAGTAGGAGATATTTCAATTGCTTATGGTTCATTTATTACTACTATACTTGATTTTCTAATTGTTGCATTTACTTTATTTTTAATTATTAAATATATTAATAAATTAAATAAGAAATTAGAAGAAGCAAAACTTAATGAATTATCAAAATTAGGTAATCTAAATGAAAAATTATCTAACAATAAATTATTTAAAAATAGAAAGAAAAAGAAACAAGAAGAAGTTCCTGAACCAACAACAAAAATTTGTCCTTATTGCGTTTCAGAAATTAGTATTAAAGCAACTAGATGTCCACATTGTACTTCTGTTTTAACTGACAATATTGAAGAAGCACAAAGCGAAAACTCTATTGAAAATGTAGAAGAAAGTGAAAATTCTGAAACTATCAAAGAAGAAAAATAAAAAAACTAAAAATAGATAGCATTAAACACTTGCAAAGTTTTACTTTTTATGATACAATAGTTAAAGTTATAGTTTATTAAAGTTCAAGAGGAGGTGCTTATATATGCCAAATATTAAATCAGCAATAAAAAGAGTAAGTGTTATTGAGAAAAAAACATTAAGAAATAATATGATAAAATCTGAATATAAAACCGCTGTTAAAAAATTTGAACAAGCAGTAGAAAATAAAGATATGGAAAATATTGATGCTTTATTTTCATTAGCAACAAAAAAAATCGACCAAGCATGCACAAAAGGTGTAATAGTAAAAAATACTGCTGCAAGAAAAAAATCTAATTTAGCAAAAAAATTAAATGCTATAAAAGCATAGGATATTTTAATAGAGTATTCTAAATAAAAAGAATACTTTATTTTTATTAATATTATTTGCAAGAGTTTAAAATATTAAACTCTTGCTTTTTTCTTACATTTATTTCCGTTGATTTTAACCTACATTTTATGTTAATATTAATATAGTAAAACATGAAAGTGAGGTTATTTTATGTTTAAAAAATTTATGAATATATTTAATGAATTAGATATAAAGGTTAAAAAAATTATGAATTATGGTTTTAAATTTTCTATTGGTTTTTGCTTTATTGCTGCCTTAATTTTATTATTCTATGAAACAATATATGCTTCACCAGATTTATATTACATAGGTTTAAAAATGATAGAAACTGGATTATTTTTTATTACTGAATTCATTATATGTGGAATTGCAGTTGATAGAATCAGTAAACAAATGATTTGAATTAAAATACATATTAAAATAAAAAAATAATTCTAAATTAAAAAAACTTTCTTCGAGAATAAATATTTTTTCCTTTTCGTGTCTTCCCACTGATGCTGTAACAATACTTTCGTATTTAACAGCATTCAGCGGTCCCCACGAGACACTCATTTTAAAAAAATATTTAGATTCTCTCACGTTTTTTTAATATAAGAATTATTATTTTTTTATTTTTTTAATTCTTCCATAAATAATTTATTTAAAATTTGTGGATTTGCTTTTCCTTTTGTTTCTTTCATTGCTTGACCTACTAAAAATCCTATTGCCTTATCTTTTCCTGCTTTAAAGTCTGCAACAGATTGAGGATTTGCCTCTATTATTTTTAATACAATTTCTTTAATTGCACCTTCGTCAGATATTTGTACCCAACCTTTTTCTTCTATTATTTTGCTTGGTGCTTTTGGATTTTCAAATAATTCTACTAATACTTTTTTACCTATTGCATTACTTATTGTTCCTTTTTCTATTAATTGTATTAGTTCTGCTAAATTTTCTGCTGTAAATGGAATTTGTTCCGCTTCCATTTCCTTTTCATTTAAAATTTTTGCTATATCAGACATTATCCAGTTACTTACTGCTTTTGGGTTATTACAAATTTTTGTTGCTTCTTCAAAAAGATTTGATGTATATTTTGATGCTGTTAATAAATTTGCTTCTTTTTCTGTTAGTTTATATTCATCTAAATATCTTTTTCTTCTGCTTTCTGGTAATTCTGGTAAGTTATTTTTTATATTTTCAATATATTCATCAGATAATTTTATAGCAACTAAATCTGGATCTGGGAAATATCTATAATCTTGGGCATCTTCTTTATCTCTCATTGAAAATGTTCTTCCAGATACATCATCCCATCTTAAAGTTTCTTGTTCTACTTTTCCACCATTTTCTAATACTTCAATTTGGCGGTCTACTTCATATTCTATACCTCTTACTATTGACCTAAATGAATTCATATTTTTCATTTCCGTTCTAGTACCGTATTTTGTTTCACCTTTTTTTCTAACAGACACATTAACATCTGCTCTTAATGAACCTTCTTGCATCTTACAATCTGATACTTCAATATATTCTAATATTGATTTGATTTTTCTTAGATATTTTTCCGCTTCACTGGCTGAACGAATATCTGGCTCTGAAACTATTTCTATTAATGGAACTCCTGCTCTATTTAAGTCTACAAGACTTCCTCTACCATATTCATCATGATTTAATTTTCCTGCATCTTCTTCTATATGAATTCTTGTTAATCTTATTTTCTTTTTTTCTCCATTTTCATCTTCTATTTCTACATAACCTTTTTCACACAATGGTTTATCAAATTGTGATATTTGATATGCTTTTGGTAAATCTGGGTAAAAATAATTTTTTCTATCATTTTTGCTATTTCTAGAAATTTCACAGTTTGTTGCAAGTCCTGCTTTTACTGCATATTCTACAACTCTTTCATTTAATACTGGTAGAGTACCTGGCATAGCCATACATATTGGACAACAATGTGTGTTTGGCTCACCACCAAATTCTGTTGGACAAGAACAGAATATTTTTGTTTTTGTAGATAATTCTGCGTGAGTTTCTAAACCGATAACTACTTCATAATCTTCTTTTGACATAATATCCTCCTATTTCTTATATTCTGGTTTATATTTTTCTCTAAAATTAATTGCTTTTTCAAATGTATATGCTGCATTTAATATTTTTTCTTCTTCAAAATAATTTCCTATTAATTGCATACCTATTGGCATTCCTTCACTATCTACACCACAAGGAATTGATATTCCAGGAAGACCTGCTATATTTACAGATACTGTGCAAATATCTGCTAAATACATTTCTAATGGATTTGAAGAACGTGCATTTAAGTCAAAAGCAACTGTTGGTGATGTTGGTGTAAGTATAATATCATATTTTTCAAATGCTTTTGCAAATTCTTTCTTTACTAATGTTCTTACTTGTTGTGCTTTTTTATAGTAAGCATCATAATAACCAGAACTTAACACATAAGTTCCTAATATTATTCTTCTTTTTACCTCAGCACCAAATCCTTCGCTTCTTGAATTTCTATATATATCTTTTAAATTAGAATAATTTTTTGTTCTATAACCATATCTTATTCCATCAAATCTACCTAAATTTGAACTTGCCTCAGCACAAGCAATAATGTAATATGTTGCTAATGCATATTCTGCAATATCTAATGAAAATTCTTCTACTACTGCTCCTAGTTCTTCATATTTCTTAATAGCTTTTTCTAACTCTTGTTTAACTTCTGCATTTATACCTTCTCCAAAATATTCTTTTGGAATACCTATTTTTAAACCTTTTACATCATTTTTTAAACATTTTGTATAATCTTTTTTCTCTGTTTTTATTGATGTTGTATCTTTTTCATCATGTCCTGCAATTATATTTAATAATATAGCTGAATCTTCAACATCTTTTGTGATAGGACCTATTTGGTCTAATGATGAAGCAAATGCTACTAAACCATATCTTGAAACTAGTCCATAAGTTGGTTTTAAACCTACTACACCGCAAAATGCTGATGGTTGACGAATTGATCCACCTGTATCTGATCCTAATGCCCATGGTACCATATTTGCTGCAACTGCTGCTGCACTACCTCCACTTGAACCTCCTGGTACTTTATTTAAGTTCCATGGATTCTTTGTTTTTTTGAAATATGAATATTCTGTTGATGCTCCCATAGCAAATTCATCCATATTTAATTTTCCTAAATTAATTAGGTTTTCATTATTTACTTTTTCAACAACTGTTGCATCATAAGGTGATACAAAGTTTTCTAACATTTTTGAACTACATGTTGTTTTTACACCTTTTGTACACATATTATCTTTTATTCCTATTGGAATTCCTGCTAATTCATTTTGTATTTTTCCAGTCTTTTTATCTTCTTCTATTGTTTTTGCTTTTTCTAATGCTTCGTCAGTTAATGTTGTAACAAAGGCTTGTACATCTTTTTCTTTTTCATTTATTCTATCTATGTAAGCTTTTGTTATTTCTGTAACTGTAAGTTCTTTTTTATTCAATTTTTCTTTTAATTCATGTACAGTAAGTTCTGTAATTTCCATTGATTTTTCCTCCTTAAATTTATATAACTTTTGGTATTCTAAACATTCCTTCCTCTTGTTCTGGTGCATTTTGTAAAAGAAGTTCTCTTTCTCCAAAATTTTTTATTTCGTCTTTTCTAAATACATTGTAATTATCATTTGCACCTATTGTTTCTTCTAATCCTTCTACTGGTGCATTATTTACAATGTTTGCAAAATTTAGAATGTCTTGTAAATGTAATAAATATGTGTCTACCTCTTCTTCTGCTAAATTTAAGTTGGCTAATTTCGCTATATGTTTAATTTCGTCTCTACTAACTTCCATATTCTCCTCCTTTTTTTATGTGTTATATTATATAACTTTTTTTTCCAAAAAACAAGTATAAATTGATTATTTTGAAACTTCATTTTCTTCCATTTTTTTCATTTTTTCTTGTTCTATTTTTTCTAAATTTTTATATTCATTTTTTAATGCTTCAATTGAATTATTTAATTCTATATCAACATCTTTTTCATTTGATTTTAATTTTTTTTCTTCAAGTTTAGATAGTAATAAATTCTTATTATCTTCATCTATATCTAAATTTTGTATTTGATTTTTTAAATCCCTATAACTAATATAATATTTTCTATTTTTCAATTCTTCTGTGGTTAAAAATTTTATTCCATAATTATTTAATTTATCTTCTATTTCTTTAAATGAATTAGTTCCCAAACCTCTAATATTCATTATTTTTTCTCTACTTATATTAATTAATTCTATTACAAAAGATATATTTGCTCTTGAAATACTATTATATGCTCTTGTAGATAGTCCTAAATCTTTAATATTCATATCTAATATTTCTTCATTTTCCAAAAAAACCGGAATATTTTCTATTTTTAATAAATAATTGTTTACAATATCTTTTTGAAAATTATTTTTTAATTTTTCCTTCTTTTGTACTAACTTACATAACAAATATTTTTTATTTTTTTCACTTAAATTTAAAGCATTTATTTCTTCTTGTAATTCTTCAACATTTTCACTATTTTCTATTATATTTTTTTCCTCATTAGTAATAAAATTTAAACCCTGTTCATTTAATTTTTTAGATATATCATCATATAATTTTCTACCAACATTTCTTAATTCTAATATTTTTTCTTCACTTACACTTAACAAATCTCCAATTGTAAATATATTTTCTCTTAATAAAAAGTTATATGTTCTAATTTGTAAATTTAATGCAGAAATATTCATATCTAATATATTTTTTAATTCATTTTTATTTCTAATTCTATCTATTTTATTTTCATATATAGCTACTATTAATTTTTGATTATTTGTTTCATAGTAACTTTTTTTAAAATTTAATATTGCTAATAAATTATTTTTTAAATCTTCATTAATATTTAAATTATTTATCTCTTGACTTAAATTTTGTGTAGCATTTTTACATTCTTCATAAGAATTAAATTCTAAATTTTTTATTTTAATTTCATAACCTATTTTTAGTAATTCTATTGCTCTATTATCTTGTATTTCTGGATTATAGAAAATATCATTATTTTTAAAATATTTATTTAACATTTCTTCTTTTTCATCTTCAAATAGTAAAACATTTTTCTTTAAATTTAAAAAATTATTGTTATTTTTAATCATTCTAATTGCTCTTTCTTTAATTTGACGAGCTCTTTCTCTTGTTATACCATATTTTTCACAAATTTCTTTTGAGCCTTTTTCTTTTTCATTTAATCCATAATACATCTTTATTATAGTCTTTTCTTTATCTGGTAATGTTGATATTAAATTATCTATATTATTTCTTATATTTTTGTCAGCTAAAAAAAAGATATTTACATCAAAAATATCATTTAATAATGTTATATAATTATTTCTTTCTCCAACTCCTGTATTACTTGATAAATCAAAATAAGAAATTAAATTTTCTTTTAATTTTTTTGATATTTTTAAATTATCTAATTTATTATTAATTAGTGCATCTATATAAACTTTTTTAAAATTATCTAAACTTCCATATTGCCTTTCTAAATTTAATAATAATGTTGTATGTATATTATATTTTTGGCTTAATTCTTCTACTTCCATTTTTTCTCCTATTTATTTTCTAATTTTTTTATTTTTTCTTTTATTTCTTCCGTTCTTTTATTACATAATACTATTAATCTTTTCTTTGTGTTGTATTCTACATCTTTAATTAGTATTTCCTTATTAATAATTTTTTTTAAAATTTCTAAATCTTCTATATTTTGTACATATTCTTCTTTTTTCAATTTTTCCTCCAATTAAAATAAGAAAAATCTAAGATTTTTCCTATAAATAAAGAATTTTAAAAGATGTAATTAATTTTATCAACCAATTACACCTTTTTTTATAATATTTCTCTACATTTTATTACATGTCTTTGTTTTCCTGTACTATTGCAGGTTATAAGTGTTAATTCTCTTTTACCATTGGTTAATTGACTTGTACATGCTACATCTGTTGGATCTACTAAGTATTTATCATATACCTCATATTGTATAGTTATTCCTTTCATATCTGTTAGTTCTACTCTTGCTCCAATTTCAATACTTGGTAATTTTCCAAAGAATGTTTTATTTTTATAATTATGCCCTACTATAACATAATTTCCTACTTCATTTGCTTCTGGTCCCCAAAATTTATTTAATGATATTTTTAATAATTCGTCTGAGGTTTCAGATAATACTGGATAATTTATTTCTAAACTTGGTATATTTAATACTGAACTTATGTAATATGTTTCTCCATTTTCAGTTGTATGCATAACAGGTGCTACATCTTCTTGTGGTTCTCCTATTAATGAATTTAAAGATATTTCTTCACTAATATTATTGTTTAAATATACTACTAATACTTCATCTTCTAGTTTTACTTTTGAAGCCGGAATTTCATCTTCCTCAACTACATGTAAATCTAAATTTGCTAAAATTTCTTGTGATACCTTTTCACCTTTATTTCTATCATATTCAGCATATATGTAATAAGAAAATAATAAGCATATTATGAATATTGATATAAAGAATTCAAATTTATACATTTTTTTCTTCTTTTTTAATTCTGGTGTTACATATATTTTTTGTGTTATTAAAATTTGATTCATAATATACCTCCTTCTTTTATTATTACACTATATATTATACTATATTATGTTTTCTTTTTCAATATAATGTTAACTATTTTTGTTTATTTTTTTGTATATGTGTCAATGATGTGAAACAAAATTCTATAAAAAAAATTTGTAGTATCATCGAATTTTATATTGGTGCTTTCGCACCAGTACTTACAAAAATATATAAAATAAATTTTATACATTTTTGTAAGTTTAAAACATTTTCTTTATGCTACTGATAACTCTAACTCCGCTCTCTTTTCTTTTGGTGTTAAATATCCTAATACTGCCATCGGTATATTATT
>CANRES010000046.1 GCA_947629625.1 uncultured Clostridia bacterium
GATAATGTAAAAAATAAACAGTTAGATGGTATAGAGGTTATAAATATTATAGATTTTCTTCTTGAATAATTGTATTTTCTTTTCACATAAAAATTCCAGTGATTTTGTTTCACTGGAATTTTTAAATTAATTTTATTGCATTTTGCACATTTTTAACGTCCCCATGTGCGTGCGAATTTGCGAAGTTGCACGTTTTTTACGTCCCCGATGTGCGCGTTCCCTACGTGCGAATTTTCTTTAATCTTAATGCGTTTAATACTACTGTTATACTGCTTAATACCATTGCAAGACTTGCTATCATTGGATTTATTGATATTCCTATTGGTTTTAATACTCCTATTGCTATTGGTATCATTAAACAGTTATAGAAAAATGCCCAGAATAAGTTTTGTTTTATATTTCTTATTGTTTTTTTGCTTATGTTTATTAAATTTATTATGCTCATTAAGTTATTTCTTGTTAATATTACATCTGATGAGTCCATTGCTATGTCTGTTCCACTATTTACACTAATTCCTATATCGCTATTTGCTAATGCTGGGCTATCATTTATTCCATCTCCACACATTATTACAAATTTATTTTCTGTTTTTAATTTTTTTATTGTTTCTGCTTTTTCTGCTGGTAGTACATTTGATATTACTTTTGTAATTCCTATTTCTTTTGCTATTTTTTCTGCGGTTTTACTATTATCTCCTGTTAGCATTATTGTTTCTATTTTATTTTTGTTTAATATTTCTATTACTTTTTTTACATTTTCTCTTACTATGTCGTTTACTCCTATTATTGCATTTATTTTTTTATTTTTTACTACATATATAATGCTATTTCCTTTTTCTGCTAATTCTTGTTCGTCTTTTTCGTATTTATTTTCTATTTTATATTTTTCTAATATTTTTTGGTTTCCTATTATTATTTCTTCATTTTCTATTTTTCCTACTATTCCTAGTCCTGCTATATTTTCAAATTCTTCTACTTCTAATATTGGTATTTTATTTTCTTCTAAATAGTCTGTAAATGCTTTTGCTATTGGGTGTGTTGATTTATTTTCTAAGCTTCCTACTTGTTGTATTATTTTTTCATTTTCTATTTTGCTATAATTTTTTATTTCTGCTATTTTTAGTTTTCCATAAGTTAATGTTCCTGTTTTATCGAATATTATTGTATTTGTTTTTTGTGCGTTTTCTAATATTTCACTCTTTTTTACTAATATTCCGTTACTTGCACATATTCCTTCACTTATTACAATTGCGAGTGGTGTTGCTAGTCCTAAACTGCATGGACACGCTACTACTAATACTGTTACAAATGTTGATAGTGCTTCACTTATGTTTTTTGTTATTATTATATATATTAGAAATGTTAGTATTGCAATTATCATTACTGTTGGTACAAATATTCCTGATATTTTGTCTGCTGTTTTTGCTATTGGTGCTTTTGTATTACTTGCTTCTATAACTAATTTTACTATTTGTGATATTGTACTTTCTTTTCCTATTTTTTCTGCTCTATATTCTATGTATCCGTCATAGTTTATACTTCCTGCTATTACTTTGTTTCCTATTTCTTTTTGTATTGGCTTACTTTCTCCTGTTATAAATGATTCGTCTAAGTGTGCTTTCCCTAAGATTATTTCTCCATCTACTGCTATTTTTTCTCCTGGTTTTGATATTATTATATCTCCTTTTTTTATTTCGTCTAGTGTAACTGTTTTTTCTATTCCATCTATTTTTATTGTTGCAGTTTCTGGTGTTATTTTTACTAATTTGCTTATTGCTTCTTTTGTTTTGTCTTTGCTTATTTTATCTATATATCTTCCTAGTTTTATGAAGTATATTATTATTGCAGTTGATTCAAAGTATAGATTCATTGTGTATTGTTGATTTCCTGTTATTATTTTATATGTTCCATATAGGCTATATATTAAACTGCTTAATACTCCTATTCCTACTAATGTATCCATGTTTGGTGTTTTATGAATTAAGTTTTTATATCCATTTTTTAATATGTCTCTTCCATATATTAAAAATGCTAATGTTATTATTAGCATTGTAATTGCATAGTTTATTCCATGTGTTGCAGGATTTATTATTTCTATTGTTGGTAATTTTAGCATGTGTCCCATTGATATATACATTAAGATTATTGCTAGTATTGTGTATATTATAAATTTTATTCTTTCTTTTTTGTTTTTGTCTTCTATTTTTATTTCTTTAAATTCTCCTAGACTTTTAAATCCGGCTTGTTTTATATATTCTTCTATTTTTTCTTGATTTACTATTTTTTCGTCATATTCTACTAATGCGTTTGCCATTACTAAGTTTACGGTTGCTTTTTCTATTCCTTTTTGTTTATTTAGGTATTTTTCTAGTCCATTTGAACATGCTGAACATGTCATTCCTTCTATTGCTAATATTATTTTTTTCATTTTTTATTCCTTTCTTTAAAAGAATATTTTATTTTTCAATTTCAAATCCTAAATCTTCTATTTTTTCTTCTATTTCTTTTTGGTTTATTTCTTCTTTATATTCTATTGTTACTTCTCCTTTTTGATGGTTTGCTATTACTTTTTCTATTCCTTCTACATTTTTTAATACATTTTCTATTCTTTTTTCACATCCTGTACATTCCATTCCTTGTACTTTTATTATTGTTTCTTTCATAATTAATTCTCCTTTTTTTCTAATAAATTTTCAAATTTTTTACTAAATTCTGGTGAATATTTTTTTAGGTTTATTGGTTTTAATTCTTTATTTGTAAAGCAATGTTTTGTTTCACCTGTTAAAAATATTCTGCCAGTTTTTTTATCTGTCATTTCATAGGCAACTGTCATTCTTACTCCTGTGTATTCTTTTGTGTAGGCTTTTATTATTATTGTGTCTCCAAATGTTGCATGGTATTTATATGTGCAGTTTACTCCTATTACTGGTATTGTTACTCCATTTTCTTCTAGTGTTGAAAATGCCATGTCTATATTTTCTAGCCATGCAGTTCTTGCTTCTTCCATATATCTTATATAGTTTGAATGATGTACTACTCCCATTTTATCTGTTTCGTAATAGTTGACTTTTCTTTCATATATATAACTCATTTTTTCGCCTCCTTTATTCTAATTCAAATGCTCCTGTGTATAGTTTATAGTATTGCCCTTTTTGTGCAATTAAATCTTCATGATTTCCTCTTTCTATTATTTTTCCATGGTCTAGTACTATTATTGCTTTTGAGTTTCTTACGGTTGATAGTCTATGTGCTATTACAAATACTGTTCTTCCTTCCATTAGTTTATCCATTCCGTCTTGTACTATTTTTTCTGTTCTTGTGTCTATGCTTGATGTTGCTTCGTCTAGTATCATTACTGGTGGATTACATAGTGCACATCTTGCTATTGCTAATAGTTGTCTTTGTCCTTGTGATAAACTTGCTCCATCTCCTGTAAGTTTTGTATCGTATCCATTTGGTAATCTCATTATGAAGTCATGTGCATTTGCTAGTTTTGCGGCTTCAATTACTTCTTCATCTGTTGCATCTTCTTTTCCGTATTTTATATTTTCTTTTATTGTGCCTGTAAATAGGTTTGTTTCTTGTAATACCATTCCTAATGATAGTCTTAAATCGTCTTTTCTTATTTTGTTTATATTTATTCCATCATATCTAATTTTTCCGTCTTCTATGTCATAAAATCTGTTTATTAAATTTGTTATTGTTGTTTTTCCTGCTCCTGTTGCTCCTACAAATGCTATTTTTTGTCCCGGTTTTGCGTATAGGCTAATGTTGTGTAATACTATTTTTCCTTCTTCATATCCAAAGTCTACGTCATTAAATTCTATGTGTCCTTCTAGTTCTACATATTCTAATGTTCCATCTGAATGTGGATGTTTCCATGCCCATTTGTTTGTTTTTTCCGTAGTTTCTATTAGTTTTCCGTTTTCTTCTTTTACATTTACTAATGTTACATATCCTTCGTCTTTTTCTGGCTCTTCGTCCATAAATTCGAATATTCTTTTTGCTCCTGCTATTGCCATTACTATTGAGTTTAATTGTCTTGATACTTCATTTATTGGTCTTATAAATGTTTTACTTAGTTGCAAGAATGCTATTATTAGTCCTACTGATACGTTTCCTATTCCTTTTATTGCTAGTATTCCTCCTACCATTGCTAGTATTGCATATAGTGTGTTTCCTAAGTTTCCATTTACTGGTCCTATGCAATTTACGTATTTATTTGCATTGTATACGTTTTTTGATAGTTCTTCATTTAATTTATCAAATCTTTCTTTTGCTCTTTCTTCATAACAGAATACTTTTACTACTTTTTGCCCATTTATCATTTCTTCTATATATCCATTTAATTTTCCTACTGATTCTTGTTGTTTTAAGAAGTATTTTCCGCTTCTTGATGTCATGTATCTTGATACTACTAATATTATTCCTAAAAATAGTATTACTACTATTGTTAAGTATATATTTGTTGCTATCATTGATACAAATATTACTATTATTGATATTACTACTGAAAACATTTGTGGTATGCTTTGTGATATCATTTGGCTTAGTGTGTCTGTATCGTTTGTGTATCTACTCATGATATCTCCGTGTGAATGTGTATCAAAGTATTTTATTGGTAGTCTTTGCATTTTTATAAACATTTCGTCTCTTATTTGTTTTAGAGTGCCTTCTGTAACTTTTACCATTAGTCTGCTTGATAAAAATCCTGCTAAAACTCCTACTCCATATATTATTATCATTGTTAAAATTGCTTGCATTAATGAATTGTATACTGGGTTTTCAACTCCTACTAATGGTATTATATAGTCGTCTATTAATGTTTGTAAGTATAGGTTTGCTGCTACTGATGATGCTGTACTTAATAATAGTGATATTATTACAAAGAATATTCTTAGTTTGTAATTTTTTGTTAGGTATTTTAATACTCTTGCTAATACTTTAAAATCTATTTTTCCTTTCATTTTATTATTCATTGTCCTCGCCTCCCTTTACTTGTGAATAGTATACTTCTTGATATATGTCGTTTGAAGCGAGTAATTGTTCATGCGTTCCTATTGCTTTTATTTTTCCGTTATCTAATACTATTATTTTGTCTGCATCTTCTACGGATGATATTCTTTGCGCTATTATTATTTTTGTTGTGTTTGGTATTTCTTCTTTGAAGGCTTTTCTAATTAGACTATCTGTTTTTGTATCTACTGCACTTGTTGAGTCGTCTAATATAAGTATTTTTGGTCTTTTTAATAGTGCTCTTGCTATACATAGTCTTTGTTTTTGTCCTCCTGATACGTTTGTTCCTCCTTGTTCTATGTATGTGTCATATCCTTCTGGAAATGTTTTTATAAATTCGTCTGCTTGTGCTAATTTACATGCTTTTTCTATTTCTTCGTCTGTTGCTTTTTCGTTTCCCCAACGTAAATTTTCTTTTATTGTTCCTGAAAATAGTTCGTTTTTTTGTAATACCATTGCTACTTGGTCTCTTAATGATTTTATGTCATAGTCTCTAACGTCTATTCCTCCTACTTTTAGTTTTCCACTTGTAACGTCATATAGTCTTGGTATTAGTTGTACTAGTGTTGTTTTTGATGATCCTGTTCCTCCTATTATTCCTATGGTTTCTCCTGATTTTATTTCTACATTTATGTCTTTTAAACATAGTTTGTTTTCGTCATTTACATAGCTAAAATTTACATTTTCAAATGTTATTGAGCCGTCTTTTACTTCTTTTATTGCGTTTTCTTTGTTTGTTAATGTGCTTTTTTCGTCTATTAATTCTACTATTCTTTCTCCTGATGCTCTTGATATCATTATTGTTACTAATACCATTGATAGCATCATTAGTGACATTAATATTTGCATTGTGTATGTAATTAAGCTTGTGAATTCTCCTGTTGTTAGGTTGTTTGCTACTATTTCTTTTCCTCCAAACCATGATATTAATACTATTATTGTTGCTACTGTGAATTGCATTAATGGATTATTTAGTGCTACTATTCTTTCTGCTCTTGAGAATTCTTTGTATATTAATTCTGATGTTTTTTCGAATTTTTCTATTTCTTTATCTTCTGTTACAAATGATTTTACTACTCTTACACCTCTTACATTTTCTTGTACGGTGTTATTTAGTTTATCGTATATTGTTATTGCTTTTTCAAATATTGGATGTGCTTTTGTTGCTATTAGGTATAGTCCTAATCCTAATAATGGTACTGCTATTAGGAATATTAATGCTAGTTTTACGTTTATTACAAATGTCATTACTAATGAGAATATTATCATTAATGGTGCTCTTACTGCCATTCTTATTATCATTTGAAATGCCATTTGTACGTTGTTTATGTCTGTTGTGTGTCTTGTTACTATGCTTGATGTTGAAAATTTGTCTATGTTTGCAAATGAAAATTCTTGTACGTTGTAATATATTTTTCTTCTTAGATTTTTCGCAAATCCTGATGTTGCTTTTGCTGAATAGTCTCCAGATTTTACTCCTGTATATATTGCTATAAATGAGCATATTACTAATGCTATTCCTATTATTACTACTGTTCTTACGTCTCCTTTATTTATTCCGTTGTCTATTAAGAATGCCATTAGAAATGGTATTATTATATCAAATGCACATTCAAAACCTACAAATACTGGTGTTAGTATTGTTTCTTTTTTGTATTCTCCTATACATTCTGCTAATTTTTTTATCATTTTGCTTTCCTCTTTTCTTATAAATTTGCTTTATCTAAGTATTATATCATATATTTA
Organism: uncultured Clostridia bacterium; assembly: GCA_947629625.1. Lineage (GTDB taxonomy): Bacteria > Bacillota > Clostridia > TANB77 > CAG-508 > CANRES01. The sequence continues at coordinate 6,763 of CANRES010000046.1, forward strand.
TTAAATATTACATATTTTTTTATTTATTTTTCTATTTTGATACTCCATTTGTTTCACTCTTTTCTTTAAATAACATATAATAACAATTTATATCTTCTTTATATATTGTTTTTATTTTTTCATAATTTTCATATAGATATGGAATATTGTTGCTTTCTTCTTCATCTAGTACTCTTATTATTACAAAGTTTGTTATTTTTTCTTTTATGTATCTATTTTGTTCGTCCATTATTTCTGGGTATTTTTCATATTCTATATTTGGTTTGTGAAAGTATTTTATATTTGGTACTATGTTTGTTACTGTATAAAATCCTCCATCTAAAAATCCATAATTTAATAATGTTGCATTTGGTTGTTGTTTTATTATTTCTGCAAATTGATATTGTACTAGTTCTTCTTTTTTTGTTTTATGAAAATTGTAGTTTCCGCTTTCTTTACATGTTAATATTATAAAAAGTGTTAGTATTATTGGTGTGAAGTATATTATTTTATTTATTTTTTCAGTTTTTATTATTTTTTCTATCATTTTTGCTATGAATATTAGTCCTAATACTACAAATGGCATTAATATTAGAAAATAATATATGTGATTTGCTCCAAAATAGACTCCTATTGTTGCGATTAATATTGATATTGTTATTGCTATTTTTCCATAGATTTTTGGAAACATTGTTTTACTTATCATTGAATATACATATCCTATTGCTGTTATGTATGTGAAGTATTTTAAGTTTTTTATGTACATTAGCGAGTCTTTTAGTGCTCTTATTATTTTTTTGATTATTGATTCTGTTCGTGAGTATGATGTTATATTTATTATGAAGTATACGTTTATAAAATCATATAGTGCTCCATTTATTGCAAAGTATATTATCCACGGGATAATTGTTATTGCCATTCCTAATAGAAAGTATAGTATTGTTTGTATTGTTTCTTTTATTTTTTTGTTTATTATTAGTCCTAAGCATAAAAAAAACATGAATCCTAACCAGAATCCTAGCAAATTATATTTTATTAGTAAAGTGCATCCAGCAGTTATTCCCGTAAGTATTATTTGTTTTTTTTCTATATTGTTTGGGTATGTGTTTTTAAAGTAGTTTAGCATTTGGTATATTGTTATTGCTAATAGTGGGAAGCAGAATTCTTCTGCACTGTCTCCTCCTATAAATACATAACTTGATAGTATTATAAATGATATTGCTGGTGTTGCCCATATTATATGTATTTTTTTGCAGTATAGTGTTATTGTTTTATTTATGTAATATAAAAATATTGAGAATGATATTATTTCAAATATGTATATTCCTATAAATGTGTCGTTTGATATTAGGTATGCTATTGCGTGTATTAAATATAGTATTGGTCCTTTTTGTTCGAATAGGTCTTTATATATTATGAGTCCATTTGCCATTCCTTTTCCCATTGTGAAGAATGAGTTTGGGTCGTCCCAGTTGTTGAATGGATAAAAAAATGAGCATTTTGAGCATATTAATAAAAATATTATTGCGTTTATTAGGCAGTATATATATATTATGTATTTTTTATTGTTTTTTATTGTTTCTATAATTTTTTGTTTTTCCATTTTTTCTCCTATTTATGCTTTTGCTTCTATTTTTTTATGTGTTATTTTGTTTATAGTTATTTTTATAATTTTTCCTATTATTTTTATTATATTGTGTATTATAATTCCAGATATTAATGATGTTATAAATAATAATATTATTGCCATTATTGTATCTGTTAATAAATCTCTAATAAATATTTTTACAAATAGGAATATTAATAAATCTAATACTTTTATATGCACTAAATATATATCATAAGTATATTTACTTATAAAATACATTATTTTATTTAATATTTTACTTTCACATATTTTTTCTTTATTTTTTATAAAAAATATAAATATTGCTGAACTTTCCATTAACATTGTTGGTGCCAAATCGTATAAATTTTGAATATCTGGTAAGTATCTTGTGGCTATTATTAAGAATATAAATGAAAGTATTCCTAATATATATATTAATTTATAGTGTTTATTTATTGTTTCCTTTGTTAATAGATATCCCATAACAAATGGTATTGTCCATTCTATTATTAATATGTTTGTTATTCCTATTTCTATATTAAATAGTGGTAAAAAGTATTTTATAATTGATATTATATATAATAGTATAAATAGATTTTTTATTTCTTTTTCATTTAAGTTTTTTAGCATTTTTTTTAGATATGGTGCAAAGATGTATATTCCTATTATCATGTATACAAACCATAGTTGGTAGCTTGCTGGTTCTTTTATTATGGATAATATTGTTGTTAATATGTTTTTTGGTATGAATATTTCTGTACTTAGTTTATATTTATTTATCCATACATATATAAATGAATATATTAAAAATGGTATTACTATTTTTGTAAATCTTTTGTAATAAAATGTACTTATTTTTTCTTCTGGTTTGTTTAAGATTAGTGCTCCACTTACAAGCACAAATATTATTAAACTTGGTCTTACTATTGCTTCAAATATATTTCTTTGCCACCATAATGTATTATATAATTCATTTGGTTTCATTAGCCATGCTATGCAATGTATGCTTATTATTCCTATTATTGATATTACTCTTAAAAAATCATATATATATTCTCTTTTATTTTCCATTTGTTTTTCCTTTTTTTATTTTTTTCATTATAGCATATTTATTTTTATTATTCAATTATACATTTTATTTTTGTTTGTATACAGAAAAATCTTCGATTTTTCCTATACAATAAAATAAAAGTCTAGAATATTTGATTATCAAGTATTCTAGACTTTTTATTATTATGGTGAACCGAAACTTTTTAAATCCGAAACCTTTATATTTAGAAAATGGAATAATATAATAGAATTTATCTAGAATATTCTTAATTTATATTATCTAAATATAATGTTTGTTTTTCCTTTTCAATATTGAAATTGTAAAAAAAGAAAATATCAATGCAATTACTACTATGGCAGGTAAATTATTTGTACCAGTTTTTGGTGTGTCATCCAATTTACCTGAATCAATAGGTTCGTCTATTAATTCTAGCGAATCAATAGCATCATTAATAGCATCTGCCATAGCATCTACTTCACTTTGCTCCAATACATTTTTACCTTTAATTACTGCGTTAATTGCTTTTTCAACAGCACTAAAGTCTTTATAATCAGCTTTATTTAA
>CANRES010000047.1 GCA_947629625.1 uncultured Clostridia bacterium
ACTAACATATAAACAAAGTTGACTCTGTTTATTCTTCTTATTAAATTTAATTTTGAGACTAAAAATGACGCAATTATTCTATCTACTAAACATATTGTGTGTGTGTGTGTGTGTGTGTGTGTAGAGTACCAACGGTTTCAAGACTTGTTATCATTTTTATTTCTCCCTTCTTTTGTTTTCTAAATTTATAATATCAATAAAGTTTATTCCTTATTAATATCTTTTATAAGTTCTAATTGTGATATTAATAAAGACTCCATTTTTGCTTTATAAATATCAAATTGTTTTTGAACATCCTCTAATTCTTTTCTTTTCATTGATATTTCATTATCTATTGAACCAATTGCTTCTTTTGCAGTTGCTTGTGCCTCATTAATTATTTGCTCTGCTTGTTTTTTAGCAACATTTTTTACTTCCTCTGCTGTATTTTGTGCCATTAATAATGTTCCTTGTAATGTACTTTCCATAGTTTTATATTGCTCTAAACTTTTATTTAATTCTTCAATTTTGTTCTTTGATTCTATATTTTCTTTATACAATTTCTCATAATCAACTGTTAATTGGTCAAGAAAATCATCAATTTCATCAACGCTATATCCATTAACCATTTGTTTTGAGAATTTTTTATTTTCTATATCTAATGGTGTAATCATACTATCCTCCATAATTATAATTTTTATACATTATAAGGGGCAGGATTATTAGCCTACCCCTCTCATCTTTTGTAAAATATATAATTCTTTTGTATCTATAATATATTAAAGAAAGAATTTTATTATCTTTCGTATAAACTATTTTAACCAAGATACTGATAATTTATTTTTAATTTCTTCTCTTGCCATTTCATTTGAAATTTCATAATTTGTTGGTGCAATTAAAAATATTGAGTTTGATATTTTTTGAATATGTCCATCAAGTGCATGTACAGCACCACTAACAAAATCTACTATTCTTCTAGCAGCATCTTTATTAACATATTCTAAATTTACTATAACAGATTTTCTTTCTTTTAAGTAATTGCATATTTCTTCTGATTGTTCAAAAGTTGTTGGTTGTGATATAACCATTTTTATTTGTTGTGTTTGTGGCATATTTACAACTTTATTTTTTCTTCCAAAAAATTTTTTTTCTTCGTATTCTGGTTCTTCGTTTTCTTCCTCTTCATATTCTTCGTTTTCAAAATCTTCTTCCTCTGGTTCTGTATCCATTCCAAATAAATTAAATATTTTGTTTACCATAGCACCTGCCATTTTAAAACCTCCTAAAAATTCTCCTTCGTATTTGTTTTTTATAGTATCCTACTTTTTCTAAAAATTGTCAATACTTTTTTAAAAATGTAATCAAATCTTAATATTCTTGTAATATTTCTGTAATATTTCAATCTTTTACAGGAGCAATTATTATATTAATATTATCATTTTTGGAATATTTTTTTATTATATCTTCTGAAAAACCTGCTAATTCATTTGTTATCCAAATTGTCGTATACTTTTGATTTACCAACTGTTTTAAGGTTTCATCTGTTTTATCATAATCTTCTACTTCATATACATCTACTCCAAAATTTTTAAAAATTTTAAAACTATTTTCGTCATTTTTTCCCTTTAAACAAGATATTTTCATATTTATCACCATTTTTATTATTTTACTTTTTTTTATTAATATGTACAAAAATTTCATTTTTCTATTTATTTTTCTTAATTTTTATAGTATAATGGTAATAGGTATTTATTAAATTTTTTCGAGCAATAAATTGCTCAAATGGAGGTTTTTATGTGGCAATTTTGGTTAATTGTAGCAGGAATTTTCTTTATAGGTGAAATGTTAACAACAGGTTTTCTTATTTTTTGGCTTGGAATTGGTGCAATTTTAGCCATGCTAGTTAGTTTTTTTACAGATAACTTAATTATTCAAACCGCAGTTTTTGTAATTTCATCTTGTTTACTAATTTTCTTTACAAAACCTTTTGTTGATAAATTCATTACAAAAAATGAGAAAAAAGTTAAAACAAATGCTTATTCAATAATTGGTAAAGTTGGAATAGTAATAGAAGAAATAAACCCAATGTTAGGAACAGGCTTAGTAAAAGTTGGAACAGAAACTTGGTCTGCAATTTCAGAAGATAAATCTATTATTAAAAAAGATGCTCAAATTGAAATAAAAGAAATTACAGGTGTAAAAGTAGTTGTACAAGAAAAAGTTTTAGCACCACAAAATTAAACTCGTTATTATGGAAATTTTTTTAAAATTTTCTTTATAATAAATATATTTAAATAAGGAGGTTTTAATATGTTAGTATTTTTAATTATTTTACTTATAATAATATTAATTATAGCATTTAAAACAATTAAAGTCGTAAAACAAGCTGAGGTATATGTAATTGAAAGACTTGGTAAATTTCATAAAATAGCAGATGCAGGTTTAACAATTATAATTCCATTTTTCGACCATGTTCGTTCAGTTGTTAGTTTAAAACAACAAACAATGGATATACCACCTCAAGGAGTTATAACAAAAGATAATGTTACAATCACAATTGATACTGTTGTATTCTATAAAGTTACAGATCCAGCAAAAGCAGTATATGAAATTCAATCTTTGAAAAAAGGTATTGAATATCTTGCAATTACAACAATTCGTGATATTGTTGGTAAAATGGACTTAGACGAAACATTTAGTTCAAGAGATATGATTAATAATAAATTAAGAACTATCTTAGACGAAGCAACAGACCAATGGGGTTGTAAAGTAGATAGAGTTGAGATTAAAGACATCACTCCTCCAGCAGACATTCGTGATGCAATGGAAAAACAAATGAATGCTGAGAGAAATAAAAGAGCATTAATCTTAAATGCAGAAGGTGAAAGACAATCTGCTATAACTATTGCAGAAGGTCAAAAAGAAGCAGCAATATTACAAGCAGAAGCAGACCAAGAAGCAAAAATAAGAAGAGCAGCCGGTGAAGCAGAGGCTATTAAGAAGGTTGCAGAAGCCAAAGCAAAAGAAATTGAATTAGTATATAAAGCAATACAAAATGCTAACCCAGACGATAAATTAATTCAATTAAAATCCTTAGAAGCATTAAAAGAAGTTGCAAATGGTGATGCAAATAAAGTATTTATTCCTTTTGAAGCAACAAGTGCTTTAAGTAGTCTTGGTGCAATAAAAGAAGTAATGAAAGACGAAACAAAGAAAAAATAAGATAATGTAAATTATTATATTAGAAAATTAAAAATATAGGGTGTCCTAAAAATTAAAATGGACACCCTATATTTTTTAAAAGAAAAATCCTGTAAGAAAATAATTCTTACAGGAAAAAGAAAGTTAAAATATCATCTGTAAAAAACAGTATTTTCAAATTTAATCTGTTCCTTGATATTCTGTCTTAAACTTCTTTCATAATCTGATATGTACATATCAGAATAGAAAAAGGTTGAACCATTTGTAACCATAATCTCTGTCGGATCTTCACCATCTAATGCTGATTTAACTGCATTAATAGTTTCTTCGTTTACCTGAGAAAAATCTAATACTTCTTTCTGGCCATTTACCGGAAACCAATATATGTTTTCATTTGAAACTGTTGAAAATTGGTTTTCAGCAAAAATTACATCTTGAATAGAATTTGGAAATTTCTCATCCTCTACTCGATTAAGAACCGTAGCAGCAATGGCTTTAAGTTCATTTGAATTTTCTCTTGGTGCACTTGCCTCAGCAAATGTAAGTTTACAAAGTAACTCAAAATCACTTTGAGAAATCTCAAACTCATTTGCTTCAATAATGTCATTTTTTTCTTTGTCTGCTTTTTCTGTTTCTGATACTTCTTTCTCAATTGTTATTTTAGTAGTTTCTTCAACTTTTGTTTCTTCATACCACTTTAATGTCTCCCGTATGTCTTCTTCTGAAATATCACATCTGCTATATGTCTGTTCTTTATTTTCTTTTTGAACAGATGCTACATTTGAAGATTCTACTACTGGTTCTTTACTCATTAATGCAACAAAAGTTAAAATAAGAATTGAGATTATGAAAAGTATAACTGTCTTTATCCGCTGTCTTTTTGTTGTTTTAGTATATAACATACCAAAACACATCCTTTCTTTTTAAAATTCTATACCTTAATTATACCATATTTACTAACATAATTCAAATTTTGCCAATTTTAAATAACATAAATTTTTAATATTCTCTATACCAATTTCCAATATTATAATAAATATTATAAATATTTGCCTCAATATTTCCCATTAAATTTGGTGTATATATTATAGTATTTTTATTAAAATATAAACTTATATATGGTTGTTCTGTATCATATATTTCAATTAATCTATCATATCTTTCCTTCAATTTTCTACTATCAGTAATATTTGGTAAATCTTTCATAATACTACTTACTTCTTCATTTTTGAAATTTGCCAAATTTCCGTCTCCAAAATATTTAAATAAATTCGGACTATATCCCCTTACTATTCCAGTTAAAATCATATCATAATTTTTATTTTCTAAATATTTATTATATTGTGAGTCTGATACTTTAACTATATTTATTATTATTCCAATTTGTTCTAATTGATTTTTTATATTCTCTGCAACTCTTATTCTATTACCATTATCAGATTGAACAATTAAATTTAATTTTGTAGTATATGTCTTATTATTAATTCTTTTTGACCATAAATTATTATTAAACTGCCATCCAGCATTAGTTAATAATTCTTTTGATTTTTCCTGATTATATCCTGTATCTGCCTTTTCAACATTATATAAATATGAACCATAATCTAATGGAAAATCTGATACAAAATATTTATTATTATATACTTCTGAAACAATGTTATATTTGTCAATAGCATACGAAATTGCATTTCTAACGTTTGCATCATTTAATACTACATTATCACAATTTAATGCTAGATAATCATAATTTCTACCTTTAAAATCTTGTGTTTTATATCCAACTGTACCTATATAATCTTCTATATTTAAACTTTGTGTGGTTAATATATCTATATTTCCTAATTTAAAAGCATTATACGCTTCTCCCATAGAATTATATTTTTTTAATGTTATTTCATCAATTCTTACATCTTCATTTTCTATATTCCACCAACTATTATTCTTTTTTAAAGTAATAACTGAATCTTCAACTGCAGAAATTTTATATTTACCTGTTCCTATTGGATTATTATTTTTACTTGAACTTGCAAAATCTTCTTCTAAATAATAATCATTAGACATTATTGGGAAGGTTAAATTGTATTCAAAAAATGGAACTTCTCTATCTAATTCTAATCTTATTGTGTAATTATCTACAATATCTAAATTAATTATATTATCTACATTTGCAGTATATATTGAAGAAATATTTCCACTTTTTAATTGGTCAATTGTAAATTTTACATCTTGGGCCGTAAAATCAAATCCATTATGCCACTTAATTCCTTGTTTTAATGTTATTAAATATGTTGTTGCATCTACTTTTGTCCACTCTTTTGCCAAACATAAACTTAAACTATAATCTTGTTCAACTTTTAATAATGGTTCATATACTAATCTTGTAACATCTTGTATATCTTGATTTTTACTTAATATTGGATTAATTGAATCAAAATCTATAATGGCTAATCTTACATCTGTTAATACCGTTGTAGATACTTCTTGTGTATCTTCTATTACGTTTTCTTCTTCTTTATTTTGATTACTATAAAAATAATATATAGCAAAAACTAATATTCCTATTACTATTACTACAAATATATATTTTAAAATGTTATTTCTCAAATTTTTTCACCTCAAACATATATATACTATACATTATTTTTATATTTTTTTCAATATCTTTTATATTTTATACCACTTTTAGTAACTTTTATACAAAAAATTAAGAGCCCTAAGGCTCTTATTTTTTACTTTTCTTTTAAGAACTTATATAAGTTCTTTTAAAAACTAAATTTTTCTATTAATTTCTAGATTCTACAAGAATTCTAATTCCTGTTCTATCTTCTCCTTCGACTTCAACTTCTGCAAAAGCAGGTACACAAACTAAATCTACTCCTGATGGTGCAACAAAACCTCTTGCTATTGCTACTGCCTTAATGGCTTGATTTAATGCCCCTGCTCCTATTGCTTGCATTTCTGCCTTATTTGATTCTTTTACCAAACCTGCTATTGCTCCTGCAACTGAATTTGGATTTGATTTTGATGAGATTTTTAAAATTTCCATTGTTTTTCCTCCTAAAATTTATTTTTTTGTTTCAATTATTAACAATTATATTTATAATACATTTTCTTAAAAAAGTCTAGTATTTTTTGGAAATTTTAGGAAAAACTTATCTTCAAAATATTACATTTTTCAACATTTTTTAATATTTAATTCTATTAATATTTTCTATATGACCTTTATCTTCATTAATGTCAAAAATACACCCATTAAATATTGCTTCACCTTCTGCTAATTTATATTTTTCTGGAAGTGTTGTAAGAAATCTTTTTAATGATGCTTGAATGTCCATACCAATTATAGAATTTTTAGGTCCTGTCATTCCAATATCTGTAATGTATGCCGTTCCATTTGGTAATATTTGCTCATCTGCAGTTTGAATATGGGTATGTGTTCCAAAAACAATATTTACTCTACCATCTAAATAATATGCCATAGCCACTTTTTCAGCAGTAGCCTCTGCATGAAAATCTAAAACAATATAATCAACAGAATTTTTAATTTTATTTATTATATTATCCATTTCTAAAAATGGATTTTCTGTTAATATGTTTATATTTGTTCTTCCAATTAAATTAACAACTGCAATTTTTTTATTTTTACATTTATAAACTCCATATCCATTACCTAAAACTCCTTTTGGGTAATTTGCAGGTCTTAATAATTTTTCATTATTAATAAACTTAAATACATCCTTTTTTGCCCAAGTATGATTTCCCAAAGTAACTACATTAGCCCCTGCTTCTATTATAGAATTAAAATCTTTTTCTGTTATTCCCATTCCTCCTGCAACGTTTTCTCCATTTACAATAACAAAATCTATATGTTTTTCTTCTTTTATTTTTGGTAAAATTTCTTTTAATTTTTTTAGTCCTACTTCTCCAACAATATCTCCAACTGCTAATATCTTCATACAAAAACCTCTCTTTACTTATGTTTTTACTTTTAAATATATTTTACTATATATTTAAAAGTAAATCAAGAAAAAATTATACTTAATGTAATCTAAAAAAAAAGTTCTAGTCATATATTGACTAAAACTTTTTTTATTTTTTCTATTTTGCGTATTCTATTGCTCTTGATTCTCTTATTACATTTACTTTTATTTGTCCTGGATAGTCCATTTCATTTTCAACACGTTTTGCAATATCTCTTGCCATAATTGTCATTTCTGCTTCAGTAACTTTTTCAGGTTTTACAATAATTCTTACTTCTCTACCTGCTTGGATAGCATAAGATTTATCTACACCTTCAAAAGAATTTGCAATTTCTTCTAATTTTTCTAATCTCTTAATGTATGCTTCTAATGTTTCACGTCTTGCTCCTGGTCTTGATGCTGAAATTGCATCTGCTGCTTGTACTAATACTGCCTCTAATGTTTTTGGTTCAACATCTCCATGGTGTGCTTCTACTGCATTTATAACTAATTCGTTTTCTTTGTATTTCTTTAATATATCAACACCAATTTCAACGTGTGTTCCTTCCATATCATGGTCAAGTGCTTTTCCTATATCGTGTAATAAACCTGCTCTTCTGGCTCTTTTAGAATCTAATCCTAATTCTTCTGCCATAATTCTTGCTAGGTTTGATACTTCTATTGAGTGATTTAATACGTTTTGTCCATAACTTGTTCTATATTTTAATTTTCCAATTAATTTTATAAGTTCTGGATTTAAACCTATAACTCCTGTTTCAAGTGTTGCTCTTTCTCCTTCTGATTTTATTATTGATGCAACTTCCTCTTTTGCTTTTTCAACCATTTCTTCGATTTTTGCAGGGTGTATTCTTCCATCTTCTATAAGTTTTTCTAATGTAATTTTTGCTACTTCTCTTCTTAATGGATCAAAGCCAGAGATTATAACTGCTTCTGGAGTATCGTCTATTATTAAATCAATTCCAGTTAATGTTTCTATTGCTTTAATGTTACGTCCTTCTCTACCTATTATTCTACCTTTCATATCGTCATTTGGTAATGATACTATTGAAACGGTAGTTTCAGATGTATGGTCTGCTGCACATTTTTGAATAGCATAACTTAAAATTTCTTTTGCATTTTTATTAGCATCTTCTTTTGCTTTTGTTTCTAAGTCTTTTATTATATGTGCTTTTTCGTTTGTTATCTGTTTTTCTACTTCACTTAATAATAAAGTTTTTGCTTCTTCAACAGATAATCCTGATATTCTTTGTAATTCTGCCATTTCCTTATTAAATAGGTCTTGTACTTCTTTTTTTCTTTGCTCAATGTCTAGTAGTTTGTTTTCAACTTCTTTTTCTCTTTTTTCAAAACTTTCAGAACGTCTTTCTAAGTTTTCTTCTTTTTGTACTATTCTTTTTTCTTGTAACTGAACTTCGCCTCTTCTTTCTCTAATTTCTTTGTCTAATTCATTTCTCGATTTCATAATTTCTTCTTTTGCTTTAATTATTTCTTCTTTTTTTATGTTTTCCGCTTCTTTTTTTGCATTTTCCATTAGTCTTTTTGCTTCCATTTCTGCGCTAGCAATTTTAGACTCAGCAATTTTCTTTCTAATAATTACACCTATTGGAATAAAAATTACTGCTGAAATTAGAACAGCGGCGATAATAATTAATACTTGCATAATATCTACCTCTCTTCTATTAAATTTTCAATGTTCGATAATATATATAACTAATTTTTAGAATATATCTTAACTTACTATTATATTTTATATTTAATCTTCAAACATGTCAAGTGTTTTTTGAATATTAAAAAATTTTATTTGTATATGTGTCAATGATGTGAAACAAAATTCTATAAAAAAATTTGTAGTATCATCGAATTTTATATTGGTGCTTT
>CANRES010000048.1 GCA_947629625.1 uncultured Clostridia bacterium
ACAATTCAATTATACTACTTGAATCACTTTTTTTCTATACTATTTTTGTTTCACATCAATTGTAACACTACATTTTTAAAAAAAAGAAAGACCAAGCCAATTTATATTTAAAATCGGCTTGGTAAAAAGGATTATTCTTTGGATATTGTTTCTGTTTCAGTTTGTTTAAGTCCTCTTGTAGACATTTCAGCACATTCTGCTACTCCATTTGCCCAATTTGTATCCTCAGCATATACTGCGGAAATATCTTGAAGATTTCCACCTGTCGCATAACGTCCATTTTCTTCTAAGTAATTTTCATCTAAAATTCTTATTGCATCTTCTATGCATTCTGAATAAGAATAATATGTTTTATATTCTCCTTCATCATTGCGTATGGACATTATATTGTTTTTTTCTGCTGTAAGTTCTGAAACCTCTGGGTCAGCCCAACCTGATTCAATTGCAATAATTCCAACAATTGCGAATTCATTTAATTGTCTTTCATTACAATTTTCCCAAATTAGTATAGCATTATCTGCTAAAACACTATTTTTGTCATATTCACATTGTTGCATTGCAGTTACAAAATCACTTTTAGATATTCCCGATGGTTCGGATATATCCATATCAGGAGAAATTTCTTCAATAATTTCGTCAATTTCTTTATAAGAAATATCTTCTTCCTCTTCTTCTGAAATTTCTACTTCTTTTGGAGTAACTTCTTCTGACTTTAATTCTGTTTTAAAAACTTCTGCCTCAACAATATCTTCTGTCTTTACTACAACTTTTGAAACTTCCGGAATTTCTTCCATTTCTGTTGCTTCTGTAATATTATTTAATCTTGTTATATTAATAACAGACATTATAATAGATATTACAGTTACAACAATTAATAAGACCTCCTCCATTCTTACATTGTAGTTTTTTTCCTCATTCCGAGGACTTCGGTTTTCCATTGGTAACATTCCTTTCATTTTTTATTATGGCATTTTTGCCATTGTTTTTATTATACACTATTTTATGTCAATAGTCAAATTATTTTCCAAAATTATCCTTTTTTCTCTTTTTCCATATTATATAACCAAGCATTAATATCAATGCAGCAAATAAAAGTATAAATGTCATCCATAATAAAATATTATTTTTTTGTGCATTATTTTTAATATCATTTGAAATTGCATTGTTATCTATGTTATTGTTTAAATTATTATTTTCTTCTAATAATGCCATTTCTTCTATTTCTTCTGCTTCTGTTTTTCTATATACAGAAATGTTATAAATTTTTGAACTTACATTATCTTTTGCAATTACAGTTACAGTTACAATATTATCTCCAAATTGTAGATTATTTCCACCTGTTATATTTACCGTTGCCCCTTCTATTTCTGGCACTGCTAATATATTTACATTTTCGACATTGCTTCCTACATTTGTTGTATATTCTAATACATCTCTATTAAATTCTGGCGTTAATATTGCATCTTCTATTGCTAAATTTTCCAAATTTGTATTTGCATTATTTGGATCATTTGTTTTTGTAACATTTATAATATAATTTCTTTTTGTTGTGCCATTTTGTGCTGTTACTGTTATTGTTATTTTATTTACTCCTACTTGTAAATTTGTATTTCCTGTTACTAAAACACTAGCATTTGCATCTTCTGGTGTTGCAGTTACATTTACTGTATCTATTGTATTATCAATTATTAAATAATAATTTGTTGTATTTCTATTAAATCTTGGACTTATTCCTTCTACACTTACCTGTAATGAAGATAAATATGCATTTGAATTTAAACTATTATTTTCTTGTGGAATTTGTTGAGGGGGCTCTTGATTATTATTGTTATTATTATTTTCTTCATTTTGTTGTGGAGGTGTTTCTGGCTCTACATTTTGCTCAGGAGGTTGTTGTTCATTTCCTCCTGTATTATTATTTTCTGTAACAGGTGGTGGTGTTACTTCTGTTTCTTTTCCATTTATATTTACACTTGTACCTGTTAATGTTAAACTTACAGAATTTTCTTCTGAATCATAAAAATTACCACTTATTGTAAAATTTGCGGTCCCCTTAGCCTTTGCTCTTAATGTAAATGTAACAAGAGTTCCACTAGTTTTTGGATTTGCACCACCACTTGCATCTGTCCAAGTATAAAGTATTCTTCCATTATTAAAATTTGTATTATTTGGTTCACTTGAAGATAAATATTCTACTTTTGAGGTATCAACACTTACTCTTGCATTTAATGATGCCAAACTTGCTCCTGATAAATTTACACTTACAGTAAATTCTTCTCCTTCTTCCATTGTGCTTTTATTTGGTGATAAAGTAATTGATGCTGCATTTATTTTAGTGCATATTAATAAAATTACTGAAAATATAATTAATTGAATTATTATTTTTAATCTTTTCAAATTATTTTCCTCCTTTTATAATTTATTGTTCAATAAACTTAATTTCTAATATATGCTTTTGTATTTTAAATATATCTAATGATGTTGGTTCTTCACCAGTTTTTTGAATATTTGCTGATTTTAATAAATATTTATCTGTTATTAATTTTATTTCTAATAAATGTTTTTGTATTACTAATGAATCTAACGAATCAATTGTTCCATCTCCATTTACATCTCCATAAAGTATAAATACATATTCATATTTTATTATACCTTCTGTATCTTTTAATACTAATTTAGAACCTGTTCCAATATTTTCTGTATTATCTAACAATTTTTGTTTATTATTATATATTTCTATATTTAAGTTTGTATCTATTAAACCTTTTATACTCTCAACTGATAAATCTTCATAATTTAAATTTGATATTGTATCTTCTTCTATTCTTAAAGTAGTATCAAAATTTACATAGTATTCTTCTTTTGGAGGTTCTTCTACTTCTTCTTTATATTCTTTTATATAACTTTGAAAAACATATCCAATTAATCCATCATTTAGTTTAACTTTATCCCATCTTTCTCCATTTTGAATTCCTCTACCAATTCTTGTCATTACTTCTTCTCTTGAAATGGTTGTTAAAATATCATAAGAACTTCCGAGGTCCTGTTCTAACATTTAATATTGTGCTTACATCTGCATAAACACTTGTATTATCTTTTTCAAAATCTTCTTGTCTTATATCTGGTCTTTCACATATTTCTTCTGGCATATTATCATATATAGGAATTACAAATGCAAGAGAAGAGTTTAAGACTCCACTTGTGTTATATGCTTTATAAATACTACTAGATTCAGAATATGGTGCTAAACAGTTTGTCATATATTGATGCCAATATAAAGATGTTTTTCTTTCATTATTAACATCAAATTTTTGTAGATATAAATTATATTGACCAATTGAAATATAACTACTGCCAATAAATACTGCTCCACCTGTTATTGCTTTTGACGGACTATCCCATGGAAGTAAAAAGTTTGCTAGTGTTTCTTGTGATGCATTATTTCCGTTTCTTGCATATCTTAATCCATTTTTTATTGCTCCTAAATCTTCTACTGAACTTGTTGCACCTATGTTATAAAAATTTAATAAACCTTCATAACCTTCTACTCTACCACTAATTGAACTATGTGTTATAAACGGTCCAACCTCTTGTCTTATTCTTGATGCTAAATTGTATGGACTAACACCTGAATAAATTGCTGCATCCCATATTAAATCTGAATATTTTTCTTCTAATATTACTTTATTTCCATTAGAATTATAGTATTCTACATTTCTTTTATAAAATTCTGTACCATATAAAATTCTTTCTATACCATCTTTGGTATTTACACTTTCGTCATAAGTTTGTTTTTCAAATTGAAATATTCTAACAGAATTTAAGAAATTTCTTGTATCCATTGTATATTCAACTGCTGATTTAGAGGCATTTACCCAGCCTGAATCTATTTCTACATTATATTTACCGGGTATAGTACATTTCCATTCATCTGTATATGATAATGGAACTAAATTACTATCGTTTCCATATTCATTATTTATTACAGTATTCCAGTCTAAACCTGTGTATAATGCTGTAAATTCCCAATTTGGATATTTAGACTTTAATTCATTTAAGTATGGCTTATAACTTTCGGGAAAATTCTCTATTCCTTTTAATAATGTTGCAGCATTTGATTTTGTTGATATAAAAAATAAAAATACCAATGATATTATTAGTATGTATTTTTTGAGTTTCATTATCTTTCCTCACTTTCATTTCAACATACTTTATAATATTATTGGTATTTTTTATAAAAAAAATACTAATTTTACTATTTTATTATTCCATAAATAATTACTCCAAGAAGAATTAATACTTCTATTGCTATTATTATTAACATTGCTGTTTTATATTTTATTTTTATTTCTTTTCTTTCTTGTGTTTTTTCTTCCATAATTTTTCCTCCTTTGATTTTATTTATATATAAATTTTAAAATTTTACTTATTGCCCATACTATTTTTTCATTGTTTCTTTGTGCTATTTCTTTTCCTATTGCTTTTCCTCCTACTGTTAGAGAAGCACTTATGGCACTTAATAAAAATTGCATATTTGTGTTTAAATTTAATGTTTCTCCTATTTTTAAAGCTATTATTGCACTTATGGCTCCACTTAGAACTCCACATATATCTCCAACAATATCTGCACAGATATTTGCAACCCTTGCTGAATTTCTAATTAATTTTATTGCTGTTTTTGAACCACTTATTTTTTTACTTGCTTTTGCGTGAAAACTTTCTTCATCTGCAACTGTAACTGCTACACCTATAATATCAAATATTATTCCTATAAAAATTACTAACATTAATATTAGTATTGCAGGTATTAATTTTAAATTTGCTATTGCAGTTGTTGATATGTATGAAAATAGTAACGATAAGAAAAAAGTTAATACAAATGCTGTTATGTACCATCTATATTTCGAGTGTTCTTCTTTATTATTTTTTATTTTGTCTTCTTTCATTTATTTCTCCTTTTTGTTGTAGATGGTAAAGGTTTAAGTAAATTTTACGGTTTAGGTCTAGTCGAATTTCTCTATTTCTTACTAAACATTACTGTTTAGCCGTTTCCATTTAAAAGAAATATCCTTTATAGTTTAAAAAGGCAACTAGATTACCACTTAAATCCGTACCTTAATCCTTAAACCCCTATGCTTTTTAAGCAAACATTCTAGAAGTTTTCCTTGATGTACCTTAAACTATTATTAGTCTTTTTTGCAGTAATGATTTCATAACATTTTATATATGTATAAAGGCCTATTATTCATATATAACTTTAACGTTAATCCCAAGATTACCACTCGAGACAAGCTACACTATATATTGTGTCTTGGCACTTTATATAGGTTATACTTAAAAATATTTTTTTAAGTCTCCGCGAAAAAAGGGAATCCTACGTATGCCATTACGTATTACCCTAAATTCTTACTTCCTGATAACACACAAGACTGGGCGTTTTGCGCATTAGCAAAAAACTTCATCGATACGCTCTTTAGTGGATTTTTAGCCCCACCCTCATAATAGTTGGTACAACTAGAATAATGCACCATCACTTAATATTATACCATATTTTTCTAAAATATCAAATATATCTTGTAAAAAATAATACTCTTATTACATATTTTTTTAAATTAATAATAAAATAATACTATATATTTGTTGACAAATATATAAAATAACTGTATAATAATATTACAGAACACAAAAATGGACGATGTAGCACCGACAATTAGGTGTGTAGGATTGTTCTAACAATCCCATCGTCTACTTTTTTTTTAATATAATTTTATTCCTGCACCATATATATTATTATTATGAGTTCTAATTGCAGGAATTAATTCGTTAAAGAAACTATCGTCTCCGTTTTTCAAATTTTTTGTGTATTGCACCTGCACAAAAGTCTGCTAACTGAACTCCTGAATAATAATCTGAATCAACAAATACTATACTTTCACAAAAATTAGGAAATTTAATAAAATGTGTTCCCATATTTTTTGCTCTTAAATATGCTATTTGTAATTCTTTATCTAATTTATTATTATTATCATTTTTTCTACTATCTGCAATTACCATAGCAGGAATTAAAGTATCTCTCCCATGTTTTGATGTTATTTCCATACATGCTCTTTCCATCAACAAATGTAATGCAACTGCATATAAATCGTTGGAATTTTGTATATATTCTTTATTTTTATAAGCATTTTCTTTATCAATAATAATACTTATTACAGAATTTTGATACCTACTAATCATATGTATTATTTCTTTTTTCAAATTTTTATATTGTTCAAAATTTAATCCTAATTTTGAGTATGTTGTATGCCATTTTATTTCATGTAACGGATTTAAACTATATTTTAATTTTATATCTCTTAAATTTTTTTCTATTTCTAAAATTTTATCTGCATTTATCATAAAACCGGCTAATGTAAAATATTTACTGCTATTTTTAACTATTTTATTATTTTTTATATCAAAACCTCCCGGTTCTCCGTGATTCATCTAAAAAAATTATATACATTTATTGTACTCCTTTTGTGTATTTTTTCAATTATATTATAAAACATTTGTTTTTGCAATATTATTAACAAATTTTTATAAAATTCTTTAATTTTCTTTTTTTATAATATATCTTGTAAATTTATGCCTTTTATTTTATAATATTTTTATGAAAAGTTTAATAGTTGATAAAAAATATGATAATAAAAAATTGAATACTTTTATTTTAGATAATTTTCCAAAACTAAACATTAATGTTCTATACAAAGCATTAAGAAAAAAAGATATTAAAGTTAATGATGTTAGGGTTTCTAATAATGTTACTT
Source organism: uncultured Clostridia bacterium (assembly GCA_947629625.1). GTDB lineage: Bacteria > Bacillota > Clostridia > TANB77 > CAG-508 > CANRES01. The sequence continues at coordinate 6,807 of CANRES010000048.1, forward strand.
TAAATTTTGGTGATGAAGTTAAAATTTTTATTACAGATGAATTTTTATATGGAAATACAGAAACTTTTAAATTGGATATTGTTTATGAAGATGAAAATATTGTTTTAGTAAATAAGCCTAATAATATTGAAGTCGTATTAGATTTATCTAATGAAAAATCTTTAACAAATTTTGTAGTAGAACATTATGGTTTTAATAATGGGCTTCCTGCTCCTTGTCATAGATTGGATAGAAATACAACAGGTCTTGTACTTTTTGCTAAAAATGAGGTTGCACTTGATATTTTATTAAATAAGTTTAAAAATCATGAAATGGAAAAACATTATATTTGTTTAGTTTATGGTATTCCTAAAATTAAATCTAGAACTGTTGAAGGTTATTTATTTAAAGATAATAAAAAGTCTCTTGTTTATATTTCTGATACGTTTAAGAGTGGTTATCAAAAAATTGTAACTTCTTATTCTGTTTTAGAAAGCGATGTTAAAAATAACACTTCGCTTTTAGATGTTAATTTACTTACTGGTAAAACTCACCAAATTCGTGCTCATTTAGCACATTTAGGTTTTCCTATTATTGGTGACCGGTAAATATGGTATTAATGATGTTAATAAACGTTTTAAAAAGAAGTATCAGTGTTTATGTGCTTATAAATTAAAGTTTAATCTTTCTTCTGATGCTGGTATTTTGAATTATTTGAATGGTAAAGAATTTGAGATTGATTTTAAATTTTAAGTTATGTAAAAATTTACATACTAATGTTTTTATTAAAATTTTAATTTTTCTTTTGATGCTAGTATAATGTATATTATAAATGGTTGAATTAAAATTTTTAACTCGACTATTTAATTTACACAAATTTTTTATATTTTCCAAAATTTTACTTTATATAAAGTCCAACTCTAAAACCTACGCAACTATCAGTGTAATCCTCTGTACCGGTAACGGCGAAAACTCGCAATATCACCGAAGCCGTAATCGAAGTTACTTCCACCACGTCGTACACGACAAATCACATCTCCTTTATCAAATTGTTCTGTTGTCAATTCTGTTAAATTTCCTGCTAAATCATATATATTATTTCTTTTTGTATATTCTGTATTTCCTGTTTTTAATAACCATATATAATCTGCAGTTTCTTCCATTCCACTTGGTTTTGTTTTATTTCCATTTTCCCAATTTACACCTGTTAAAAAATGACCTTCCCATTTTGAATATGATGTTATTCCTGCTACTTTTGTTGTTCTATAATTTCCCCAAGTTTTACTATCTTGATTTACTTCATAATCTGTTACTGCATTTGTTTTTAATAACCATGCTAGTGTTGTATCCCACATTGTTCCTGTTAATAACCCACTTTTTACATTTTCTCCTGTATACATACTTTCTGCATTTGCTTTTGCTTGTGTATAAGTTATGTTATTCCATGGCACTTGATTTTTCTTACTTACTGGTGTTCCTTCTACACTTATTAATTTTTGCATTTCTTCTCTATCATCTTTTGCATCTTCTGGATTTAATTTTTTTACTAAATCTTCTGGCATTCCTGCTTCATATCTTGCTATATAAAAGCCATGATATTTACCTATTTGTGCTTCTTCATCTTCTATTCCATTTGGTAATGCATCTGTGTGTTTTTTTACTGCGTTTAATCCTCCTGCACTCTCTATATCTTGATGATTTTTATCTCCATACCATTTTTCATATTCTACATCTGTTCCATCTACTGGTACCCACACAAATTGGTTTCCGTCTTTATCTTCTATTACTAATCCACTATTCCATCCATCTACTGTTTCTCCATCACTTGATTTCCAACTTGCTCCTTCATTTGATGTTTTAAACCCTATTGGTATTACTGGGTTATTATATGCAAAATTTTTATTCCCTGTTATTGTTTGATTTTCTTTTCCTTCTGTATTATCTAATATTCCAAATTGTGTTTGTATTTTTAATGTTAATTCATCTAGCTGTTTTACTTCATTCTTTGCATTTGCTTCATATAAATCTACCGCTTTTTGTGAATTGTCTATTATTCCTGTATGTAGCACTATACTTATTGTTACTCCTGCTAGTATCAACAATACTATTATTGTTATTACTAACGCAATTAAGGTTATACCTC
>CANRES010000049.1 GCA_947629625.1 uncultured Clostridia bacterium
GAAAGCACCAATATAAAATTCGATGATACTACAAATTTTTTTATAGAATTTTGTTTCACATCATTGACACATATACAGCTTGGTCTTTCTTTTTTTTAAAAAACACTTGTACTTTTTTAAAAATAACTATATAATATATAACAATTAAAGAATGGAGGAAAAAACTTGAATTTTATTGATACAATAAAACAAAAGGCAAAAAAGAATATAAAAACAATAGTGTTGCCAGAAGCAACAGATGTTAGAATATTAAAAGCAACTCAAAAAATTTGTGAGGAAGAATTTGCAAAAATAATATTAATAGGAAATAAAGAGGAAATATTAAAAATAGCAAATGAAAATAATATAAATATTTCAAAAGCCAATATAATAGAGCCAGAAAAATCAGAAAAGTTTGATTTATATGCAAATGAATTTTATGAATTAAGAAAAAATAAAGGAATTACATTAGAAGAAGCAAAAAATATAATACTTGAACCTATATATTTTGGTGTAATGATGGTAAAATTAAATGATGCGGATGGGTTAGTATCAGGTGCAATACATTCAACGGCTGATACATTAAGACCCGCTTTACAAATTTTAAAAACAGCACCAAACACTAAATTAGTATCTGCCTTCTTTATAATGAATGTTCCAAATTGTGAATATGGTGATAATGGAATATTTATATTTGGAGACTGTGGCTTAAATGTAGATCCTAATCCAGAAGAACTTGCAGAAATAGCAATATCCTCTGCAAAAAGTTATAGACAATTAATCGAAAAAGAGCCAAAAGTAGCAATGTTATCATATTCAACTCATGGAAGTGCAAAATCAGAAAAAGTAGATAAAGTGATAAAAGCAACAGAAATAGCAAAGGAAAAAGATAAAGAACTAATAATAGATGGAGAATTACAATTAGATTCTGCAATTATAGAGGAGGTTGCAAAAATTAAAACACCAAAAAGCAAAGTTGCAGGACATGCAAATACATTAATATTTCCAAATTTAGATTCAGGGAATATTGGTTACAAATTAGTTCAAAGACTAGCAAAAGCAGAGGCTTATGGCCCTCTATGTCAAGGAATTGCAAAACCTGTAAATGATTTATCAAGAGGTTGCAGTGCAGAAGATATAGTAGGAGTAGTTGCAATTACATGTATTCAGTGTAATAAATAATTAATATAAAAATTTAGGAGGAAAAGATGAAAATTTTAGTAGTAAATTGTGGGAGTTCGTCATTAAAGTATCAATTAATTGATATGAGAACAGAAGAAGTTATAGCAAAAGGTAATTTTGAAAGAATAGGAGAAAATGAAGCATTTTTAACACATAAAGTTGGTACAGAAAAATATGTAATAAATGCACCAGTAACAAATCACGAAGAAGCATTAAAAATAATATTAGAGCAATTTTTAAATGAAAAATATGGCGTTATAAAAAACTTAAATGAAATTGATGCAATAGGACATAGAATTGTACATGGTGGAGAAATATTTGATAAATCTGTTGTAATTACAGATGATGTTATTAAAAAAATAGATGAATGCTCTACATTAGCACCATTACATAACCCTGCTGCAATTTTAGGAATAAATGCTTGTAAACATGAAATTCCCGGAAAACCAATGGTAGCAGTATTTGATACTGCATTTCACCAAACAATGCCAAAAGAAAATTACACATACCCAATACCAGAAGAATATTATAAAAAATATAAAGTACGTAAATATGGAGCACATGGAACATCACATCAATTTGTATCTAAAATTGCAGCAGAAATGCTACAAAAACCATTAGAAAATACAAAAATTGTAACATGCCACTTAGGACAAGGAGCAAGTATTTGTGCAGTAGATGGAGGAAAATCAGTAGACACAAGTATGGGATTAACACCACTTGGAGGAATTGCTATGGTTACAAGAAGTGGAGATTTAGACCCTTCTGTTGTTACATATATAATGGAAAAAGAAAATTTAACACCAAATGAAATGAATACAATATTAAATAAAAAATCAGGTTTATATGGTATTACAGGTTTAAATCCTGATTTTAGAGAAATAGAAAATGCATCAACAGGAGATAATGAAAAAGCAAAAGTTGCAATAGAAATATTTACAACAATTATTGCACAATTTGTTGCAAAATATGGAGTTTCATTAAATGGTATGGATGCAATAGTATTTACTGGTGGAATTGGAGAAAATCAAATTAATATAAGAAAGAAAATATGTGAAAAGTTATCATTTTTAGGAGTTGAAATAGATTTAGAAAAAAATAAAGTAAGGGGAGAACAATTAGAAATTTCAACAAATAATTCAAAAATAAAAGTATTTATAATACCAACAAATGAAGAATTAGTAATAGCAAGAGATACTATGAATTTAATTAAGTAATAAATTTTTTGGGGGTTCTAGTAAAAATACTAGATTCGTTCCAGAGGGGAATGAAGTTATATATGAAAAAATTTTTAAAAGTATTAATATTTATTGTAGTTGCATTATTAGTAGCATGGTTAGCATATAAAGTTGGGTTAATAATAGCAAATAAATTATTTTTTGCATAATTAAAAAATATCAATAAACAAAATTAACATAATACTCATAAAATATAGTATAAAACTAAGAAGGGGTGGTGTGTTAATTTTGAATTTACAAGGTAAAAAAATAGGGTTTTGCTTAACAGGTTCTTTTTGTACATTTAAAACAACTATTGAGCAGATGAAAGAAATTGTAAAATTAGGTGGAGAAGTTTTACCTATAATGTCTTTTAATGCATATAACATAAATAGCAAGTTTGGAAATGCAAAACAATTTATAGAAGAAATAGAAAATATAACAGGAAAAAAAATAATATGTTCTATAAAAGATGCTGAACCAATAGGACCAAAAAAGATGACTGATATAATGATTATAGCACCTTGTTCAGGAAATACTATTGGAAAATTAGCAAATGGAATTAATGATACACCTGTTCTAATGGCAGCAAAATCTCATTTAAGAAATGAGAATCCGTTAGTTATTGCAATTTCTACAAATGATGCACTTTCACGGAAGTGCAGAGAACATAGGAAAATTGTTTAATAGAAAGAATTATTATTTTGTACCATTTAGACAGGATAATCCTATAACTAAGCCAAGATCAATTGTGTTTGATTCGACATATATCGTTAAAACATTGGAATATGCGTTAGAAAATGAGCAAATTCAACCAATGATTTTATGAATATAATTATAATAATTTTGTCAAATTATGCAGAAGTTTTAATAGTAAACTTCTGCATTTTGCAAATTTAAATTTATATATTTTTTTAATTGTAACAAAAAAATACATTTTTATAAAAATTTTTTTAAAAATGTATTGACATTTGTAATATTTTTGTAATAAAATTGTAACGAAAATGAAATATATTTTTTATGAAATCCTATTGTAGTTTAAATAAATGTGTAGTATAATTTAAATTGTAAATACATAGGAGACAAAGGAGGGAGGTTTACAATGTCTAAAGCTGGCATAGTAAACGTAAGAATGGTAATTACGGAAGAAAAAATTTTATCTAATATAGATAAGGTAAACAAACTAATTAATCCAAATAATAAGAAACAATTAGTTGAATTAGGTGATGATTCATATTTTAAAGATTTAATTGAATCTATCAAAACTTATTTAATTGAATATCCAAAAAAGAAGAATTTTCCTATTTCTGTGTATAAAGCAGCATATAATTTAGTTGAATATGCAACAAATCAATTTGAAGAAAACACTAAAAAAATAGAAGAATTAATTAGACAAAGGGAAAAAAATATAGGTTTAGCATCAGATTTAAAAGATATTTTAAATAGTGCAATAGAAAAAGAGAAAGATTGGAAAAATAATGTAAAAAATGCATCATCTATATTCCAAGAAGATATTATAGAAGCATTAGGAATAATAGGTAGAGCAAAAAATGACACTACTGAAAATTATCAAGATGCTTTAAAATTAGTTAATGCTAGAATAAATAACCTAGAATCTAATTTACATATAGAAATAGATATGGAAAGAATAGAAGATAGATCAAAAGCATTAAGTTATATTGGAATAGAAGTTGCAGATGCGTTAAAAGTAATTCCAGCACCAGCAGAAGAAGTAATGCAAGAGTCAGTAAATGAAGTTGGAGTACAACAAGCAACAAACACATATATGGAACAAACAAGAGTAGAAGTTAAACCTTCATTATGGTCAAGAATTAAAAATAGTAAATTTGTTAGAACAATTAAATGTCTAATGAAAGTAAAAATTAGATTAGATGTCCCTGCATTACCAGAAGGAAAAGGGGAATAATGCACGTTGGCGCACATCGGGGACGTCAAATCGCGCACATCGGGGACGTAAAAAATGTGCAGATTTAGAACAAAATATATGAGGAAAGAAGTAAAAAGAAAATAAAACAAAAGAAGGGAGAAAGTAAAAATGATAGCAAGTCTTGAAACCGTTGATACTCTACACACACACACACACACACAATATGTTTAGTAGATAGAATAATTGCGTCATTTTTAGTTTCAAAATTAAATTTAATAAGAAAAATAAACAGAGTCAACTTTGTTTATATGTTAGTAATACCGTTACGCATATAAGCAAATTGGCTCTTTTTGTATTTTTAAATTTAGTTTTATAATTATATTTTTAATTGATTTTCTAGTGTTTAGTAATTAAATATACGAAAACCAAGCAAAAATAAAATAAAAATTTTAGGAGGAAAAAAATGAAAGGAAAAAATTTAAAAGAAAGAGGTATAACCTTAATTGCATTAGTAATAACAATAATAGTATTGTTGATACTAGCAGGAGTAACAATAAGTGTAGTGTTACATACAGGAATAATAGACAATTCACAAAAAGCAGTAGATCAATATGCTTATGAACAACAAAGGGAACAAGATTTAATGGCAAATATAACTAATTATTTAAATAATTATACACATAGGGTGCCAATATATACTGCTGAGCAATTAAAAGAAATAGGCTCAGGAAATAAAATAAAAATAGACGAAGAAAAAATAGAATGTGAATTTACAAAGAGTGCAAATTATGTACTAATGGTAGATATAGATTTAAATCAAGGTAAATATACAACAACAGATGAAGAAGGTATAACATTTAATCCTGACGCAGTAGAATGGACACCAATAGGAACAGAAGATGCTCCATTTAAAGGAACATTTAATGGAAATGGACATACAATAAGTGGAATATATATAAATAAACAAAACGAAGATAATCAAGGATTATTTGGAGTAATAGAAGATTCAACAATAGAGAATTTAACAGTATCAGGTAGTATTACAGGAAAAGCAAATTTAGGAGGAATAGCAGCAATTGTAAATGGAAAAACTAAAATTAGCAATTGTAATAATATTTGTAATATTATGGGGAATTCTTGTCTTGGTGGAATAATTGGAAAAACAGGAGAAAATCCTAATATAATTATATATAAATGTAGTAATAAAGGAGATCTAAATGGTAAAGGAGAGGATAATGAAAATTGGTGTACAATAGGAGGAATAGCGGGATTTATGGCAAACACTACAATTTCATATTGCTATAATGAAGGAAATGTAAATGGAAATAAAATTGAAGTTGGAGGAATAATAGGAAATATATATAATTCAACGATGCAATATTGTTATAATAATGAAAATATTACTGGTAAAACAGATAGAGTTGGAGGAATAGCAGGTGGTGCATCTAATGCAGTAATTAATTCATGCTACAATAGTAAAAGTATAATTAGTGAAGGAAGAGCAGTGGGTGGAATAATAGGTGATGGAACAAGAAATATTATAGTACAATCATGTTATAATACGGGTGATATAACAGGAAATAACCAGGTTGCTGGAATTTCTGGAACATTAGGTTATATTTCAACAGATGCAGAAAAAACATATATAAAAAATTCATATAATATAGGAAATATAAAATCAGATAATAGTAGTGGAGGAATTATTGGAGGTTTATATAATGAACGAAATGCTGAAAACTGTTATTATTTAACAGGTACTGCTACTGGTGGAATACAAGGACAAGATGTAGAAGGACAAGCAGAATCAAAAACAGAAGAGGATATGAAAAATACAACAGATAAATCATTTGTAGATATATTAAACAACGGAGAAAACAATTGGAAGGCAGACACAGAAAATAAAAATAAAGGTTATCCAATATTAAGTTGGCAAGAATAATAAAAAATAAAAAAATTTGTTAAAAGAATATAAAATTTTTTTAACAAATTTATTTTTTTCTCTTGACAATTGAGTAACAATTCAACTATAATAAGAATAGAATATAATTGAATAGATATTCAACTAATGAGAGGAGAAATAAAAATGTCAAAAAATGAATTTATATGTGATTGTAATGTTATACATCAAGAAATAGTAGATAAAACCATAAAAAAAATGCCAGATGAAAATACATTTAATAAACTAGCAGAATTTTTTAAATTATTAGGAGATACAACAAGAGCAAAAATATTATGGGCGTTAGACCAAAATGAAATGTGTGTATGCGATATAGCAAATGTCTTAAATATGTCAAAATCTTCTATATCTCATCAATTAGGTACATTAAGACGTTCAAATATTGTAAAATGTAGAAAACAAGGAAAAGAAGTATATTATACATTAGATGATGACCATGTTAAAGGTTTATTTGAATTAGGATTAGAGCATATTAATCACTAATTGTATTTTAAGAAAGGAACTGTGGTTTTATGAAAAAATCAATTATAAAAATTATAATTACATTAATAATATTTTTAATAGCGTTATTAGTTCCATTTCAATTAAAAATAGTAAATAATATTTTATTTATAATTGCATATATCATAATTGGAATTGAAATTGTAATAGAAGCAATAAAAAATATATTTAAAGGAGAAATACTCGACGAGAATTTCCTTATGACAGTTGCTACAATAGGAGCATTTTTAATAGGAGAATATCCAGAGGCAGTAGCAGTAATGTTATTTTATGAAATTGGAGAATTATTCCAAGAATATGCCATAGATAAATCAAAAAAATCTATTACAAGTTTAATGAATATAAGACCTGATTTTGCAAACATTTATAAAGATGGAAATTTAATAAAAGTTAATCCAGAAGAAATTAAAATTGGAGATGAAATAGTAATAAAACCAGGTGAAAAAGTGCCATTAGATGGAATTATAACAGAAGGAAGTTCAATGTTTGATACATCTGCATTAACAGGTGAGTCTGTTCCAAGAAACGCAAAAATTGGAGATGTAATTTTAAGTGGATTTATAAATCAAAATGGATTAATAAAAATAAAAGTAACAAAAGAATTTTCAGAATCAACAGTAAGTAAAATATTAGATTTAGTTGAAAATGCAAGTAATAAAAAATCAAAATCAGAAAACTTTATAACAAAGTTTGCAAGATATTATACACCAATAGTAGTAATTTTAGCAATAATATTAGCAATAGTACCACCATTATTTCTACCAGATTATGAATTTTCAAAATGGATATATAGAGCATTATCATTTTTAGTTGTATCATGTCCTTGTGCATTAGTATTATCAATACCATTAAGTTTTTTTGGTGGAATAGGTGGAGCATCAAGAAAGGGCATATTAATAAAAGGTGGAAATTACTTAGAACAACTTGCTAATATTAAATCAATAGTATTAGATAAAACAGGTACTTTAACAAAGGGTGTATTTGAGGTACAAAAAATATATTCTAAAAATTATGGAGAACAAAAATTGCTTGAAATGGTAGCTTATGCAGAAAATTTTTCAAGTCATCCAATTGCATTATCAATAAAGAAAGCATACAAAAAGGAAATTGTAAGTAGCAAAATTACAGAAAATAAAGAAATTTCAGGTTTAGGAATTGAATCTTTGGTAGATGGAAATAAAATTTTAGTTGGTAATGATAAATTAATGCAAAAATATAATATAGAATTTGAAAAGTGTAATGAAATAGGTACAATATTATATATTGCAATAAATAATAAATTTGAAGGATATATTTTAATATCAGATAAAATAAAAGAAGATGCAATTAGTTTTATAGAAGATTTAAAGAAAAATAATATAAAACAAACTATAATGCTAACAGGTGATAAAAAAGAAATTGGAGAGTATGTTGCAAATGAATTAAAATTAGATAAGGTATATACAGAATTACTTCCAAATGAAAAAGTAGAAAGGTTAGAAGAATTAATAAAAGATAGTGCTTCAAATGAAAAAATAGCATTTGTAGGAGATGGAATAAATGATGCTCCTGTACTTGCAATTGCAGATATAGGAATTGCAATGGGTGCATTAGGAACAGATGCAGCAATAGAGGCAGCAGATATAGTTATTATGACAGATGAATTATCTAAAATAGTAACTGCAATTAAAATTTCTAAAAAAACTAAAAGAATAGTAAAACAAAATATTTATTTTGCAATTGGTGTTAAAATTTTAGTTTTAATATTAAGTGCATTAGGAATAACTAATATGTGGGCAGCAGTTTTTGCAGATGTTGGTGTTTCAATAATTGCAGTATTAAATGCTTTGAGGTTATTAAAATGATCAGTAAATCGGGGCGCACATTGAGGACGTCAAGAATCGCAAATCGCACATGGGGACGCAAAAAATGTGCAGATATAGAGTATAAAATATATGAAAAAAGAAGTAATATAGTATATTAAATTATATTACTTCTTTTTAAAATTGTAAAAATATGTAAAATATTGTCGAAATATTTTTATTGACAAAAGTAAAATTATGTTATATAAATTT
>CANRES010000050.1 GCA_947629625.1 uncultured Clostridia bacterium
AAATGACGCAATTATTCTATCTATTAAACATAATGTGTGTGTGTGTGTGTGTGTGTGTGTGTACAGTACCAACGGTTTCAAGACTTGCTATCATTTTTATTTCTCCCTTCTTTTGTTTTATTTTCTCTTTACTTTTTTATTTTATATAAAACTAATTAAGTTGTCAATACTTTTTTTAAATTTTTATAACTATTCAAAGTAAAAAACATCACAAGCATTTAATCTTTTTAAATGTTCATAACTATTAAAATTCATTGCATTTTTTACTGTAATTAATATTTTATCAATATCTTGCCCTTCATTTATAAAAACCACTATACCTTTTGATATATCTTTATCTTTTAATATTGCTTGTATATTTTCTTCTGTATAATCAATATTTTTTGCAATATAAGAATTATCAACAGTAGCAAATAATAAAATATCATCTAAAAATCTATTATTATTAGCATTAAAGAAAAATACAGTTGGTAAATTCAATTCATTTCCCATTTTTTCAACAATTTCTTTTTTATCACTAAATAAAACCTCTGGCTCCATATTATATCTAAATGGTGCAATTAGTATACTTACTAATACAACTGCTATTACTATATTACTAATTTTCTCATTATAAATTGTTCTTAAAAATCTATATAAATAATATATAACTAAAATAAACGCTAACCCACAAATTGGCATAATATATCTTAATTCTATCCATGGTGATGCAATTGCAACTATTATAAAATATACTAATGATGGTATTATAATTATTTTAGTATATTTGCTTTTTTCAGTTTTTAATTTGTTTTTCTTTATGAATCTTTTATATATATAAAGTATTATAAACATTATTAAAATTGGAAATAACAAATTATTAAAACCAAACCTATTAAGTTTTACTATATATAAAGAGATAGCATTTAAAAATTTAGAAATATTTAATAAATTATCTATTGCACCTTGTCCTCTATAACCAAAAAACATGTGTTGTATTGAATAAGGCCATATAATTAATGATATTCCTCCTGCTATTGCCATTGTTAATGTATAACTTATAAAATTTTTAAATTGTTTTTGTTTTAGATATTTAATTGCAAATATTATATATAATGTTACTAAGAAAAATAAGTAATAGTAATGTGTTAATACTCCAACTAATGCAGATATTCCAATACATATTAATAATTTATAATTTATCTTTTCACCTTCAAATAATTTTATATGTAAATATGTTGTTATCAATACATTCAATGTTGCTAATGCATACATTCTAATATATAGCACTGTTGTTAAAGATGCCATTGTTATTGATGATATAAATGCTAAAATTATTGCTTTTTCTTTTTGCTTATTTTCATTAATTAATAGTTTATTTAATATTAAATACATAAAAAATGTTATTAATAGATATATTATTATATTTACTATTATTCCCGGCCATTTTGAATAATGATTTAAACTAAATCCCATCGCAAATCTTAGTAATAGATAATATAAGGGTGGATGAACATCATTTTTTTGATTCTCATATACTGGACTATAATCATTTTTTTCATTTTCTTGTACTGATAAATAATCTTCATAGTATTCTTTTTGATGCCAATTATCATAAAAATCTTCATTTGCTTGTATTTCTGTTTGTTTATAACTTGCAAGTCCTAGTGAATATGCTTCGTCCATGTGTATATATGCTTTTTGTGTTCCATATATTACATAAATTATTGTTTGTATTATTAAAAAAATTGATATAATTAATATTTCTTTTTTTCTAGTATTCATACTTAAACTCATTCCTTTTTTAATTTTTTACAATTAGTTTAACATAAGTTTTAGTATTTTACAAGACAAAAAGTGGTACTTTAATTAATTTATTTTATAAGCAAAGTTTTCGTTTTCAATAATACAAGATCACTTCTTCTATTTTATTTTTCACTAGATACTTCCCAATATCCGTTTTTATCTGCTCCAATTCTTCTTAACATTCCTTTATTTTTTAACTTACTAATATTCCTTTTTATTGTTGATTCGTTTAATTTTAATTCTTTTGATAATTCTATTTGTGTAATTTGATTATTTTCTCTCATTAATTTAATAATTAGCTTTTGAGTATTATTTAGTTTTACAGGTGCATTTACAGGCTCATTTACAGGTGCATTTACAGTGGCTTTTAAAGGTATAATTGTTGTAAATATGTCGCTTTCTTTAAATTCAGGAACTCCACCTGAATATATTTTTGTATATTTTACCATATTTCTTATTCCAGATCCTAATTCATCAGCTAAACCAATTTCTTTAAAAAATTTAGCAATTTTTGGATTTTTAGGATATGGAGAAAATGTTTCAATATCAATATTTCCTATTCTTTTAGCCTTATTTGCATTTTCAGTCCACATTCTATCCTTCTCTATTATCAATTTGGCTGGATATGGATTAGAAAATTCTCTGTGCATAAGAATATTACTACATAATTCACGAGCAATCTTATTTCTAACATCTATCCTTTGAGTTCCTTCAATATAGAATTTGTCATCTAAATGTTTATCAACAAAATCAATTAATCTATCATAGCTATCAAGTAGATTTGTTCTAATATCATCTCTATCATCATATCTGTCTAAATCTTTTATTCTATATATTGCATCTGTTTTATGATGTGGTAAAGCAGACATTATAGTTTTATCTTTTCCAAATATCAATATTGCTGCTAATATTAACCCTTCTTTTCCTGTATTTAAATCTTTTACATAAAAATCCATACTTCTTAGCATTTCTTTATCTGACATATCTGCCCAAATATGTGGCTTTCTACTATTATTTATTGCCATTTGTCTTGCTCTTTTTATTAAATCTGGTCTTAAGTCTGACATTTCAGCATATGGAAATACTTTATTTTCTGTATAAAAATCTTGTTTTCTAATATAAATATTCGCTATTCTTTCTTGTATTGTTACTTTATAATCACCATATATATTTCTATCATATACAATATTATTGGTTTTATGCACCATTGAACTCTCGTGAACTGGTATATATAATATTATTTTACCATCTACTACATATTCATAAATATTTAAATAAATAGTAGGTTCAATTTTGTTAGGATTATTACAAAGGTTAGCAAAATCTTTTTCCATTTGTGATATATAGTCCTTATCAATTCCTAAAATTGTTCCATCATCATCAATACCTAAAAATATATGACCTCCATTGCGGTTAAGCATTGCACATATAGTTTCAAACAAATTATCAGGTAATCTATTTTTGGCTTTCTTAAATTCAGTAGTAGTTTTTTCCTTTTTTTTGATAATATCTAAAAGACTATTATTTATTTTTTCCATAACTTATCTTTTCCTTTCTTAAAATCTTTTATTCATATAATATTTTTACCTCTATCTTAATTTGGAATTTTATTAGAATAAACACATTAAGAATAAAATGTTTTTGAATAAATTTTACTTTTTATATATTACCATAAAATTCCATAAATAGCAATCTTTTTTTTATTTTTTTGAACTTAGTATTTTATAAAGAAAATATAACTTTAATAACAGCAAAAAGAGTTAACTCATTTATACATTCAAATGCATAATGGCATTACAAACATATAAACAAAATTAACTCTGTTTATATTAAAATATTGTTGCTACTAATATAAAAATAATTAATAATATAAATAAAAACATAATTGGAACCATTGCAATAATTTCGTCTGATAATACTTCTACTGGAATTGAAGATGTCTTTTTTAAAAATGATGCAGTTATTTCAGTTTCACCTTTATTTATTCCAGTTACAATTCCTTCTTCTGTTACTGTTGCAATATCTGTATCATTTGATTCTAATCTTATATCATTTCCAAATAAATATTCATATTCTTTTGGTGTAATCTCTACACTCGTTTCAATAATTTTTTTAGAATTTTTTGTTAATTTTAATTCTGTTGGATTTATTAATATATTATAAAACAATAATATTTTTTGGTCATCTGGTATGATACTATTTTCAATTATTACATCTTCATTTTGAATTAATTTATATTGTTCGTTATCTAATACTAATGGTACAGAATCATTTGTTCCAACAGACAAGTATTTAATTGTTCCTTCCATTAGTTCTATTTCACATTTTTCTATTTTTCCTGTTAATGGTGGTACGCCTGATTCAGCACCAATAAATAATTTCTCTATATTTCCACCAGTTATACTTGTTGAAACTTCTTCTACTGTTCCTTTATTTACTGACTGATATAAATATATTGTTCCACCAGTTATTGAAACATTTGCTTCCCTTACATATCCATCTGTTCCTGCCGCAGTAACATAAGCTTTTTCTAAATTTCCTCCATTAATTGTTATGTTTGTTTCTCCTACATAGGCGTAACTATGCCCTCCACCATAAACTATTCCACTTGGAAATTGAGGGTCAGGAATTGTTACATCATTAATAATAATATCTACATATTCTACACGATTTCCAGATTTTTCTGGTTCATCTGCTGTTCCTGCATAATATTTTCTACCATCTATCATTAATTCAGCAAATCCTCCTCCAATTACAGATTCCACTATTCCGCCATTTATTGTAATTTTAGCATCATTAACTTGAGAATATAAATATCCTCCACCTACAACATTTCCAGATACTGTTCCACCATTAATTGTAATATTAGTAGATTCTACTACTGCCACACTTTGTTCTTGTGTTGATATTCCTCCTCCTACTACACAAAAAACGTTTCCTCCGTTCATGGTAATATTTGATTTTTCATAATTTGTTCCTTGTGGTCCACCACCAAATATTGTTACACTTTTAGGTACTTCTTGACTTCCACCTACCCATTTTACTTCTGTTTTACTTCCTACTTCTTCAATTGTAATATCTGTTCCTTTTGCATAAAATGCTCCTGCATTATTATTATAGCTACTATCATAGTAAGGCTCATCAGCAGCATATACTGGATTTGTTGTTAATATAAATAAACCAAATAATATTATTCCTAAATATATTATTTTTTTCATAAATGTTTTTCACCTTCCTTTTTATATAGAAAAAGAGAGTCTATATATGGACACTCTTTTTACTTATTTTTATTTATTCTCTACAACAACAAGATTCCTTTATTAAGCAAGCAATAAATTTCGTTAGTGAAAAAATAGTAAATGTAGTAAAGAATGCTGTTATTCCAACTAAAATCGCTATCAATGTAGTATTTATTGTTATTGCTAATGTTACTTCTGAAAATATTAATGTTCCAGTTATTCCAAATAATAAAAATAATCCATTTTGCCATAAGCAGTTATTTATTTGGCATTTCTTTCCTAATAATATTATTCCTACCAGTATTACAGTTGCAAATAATCCTATTGCAAATGCAGACCATAATATTGAAGTTATTGCTTCTATTATTGATGTTGCATAAAAATATCCATATACTATACCTACTGCAATACTTAGAACTGTTATAATTACATAACCTAAGTTATTTTTATAATTCATATTAAACCTCCTTAAATTGTGTTCTATTATACAATATGTTTTTTGTCTCTTTTTGGTTCGTTTATAATATGAATTTTTAAAAAATTCTTGACAATTAATTATTGTTTGTGTTATTATATATTTGTTGAATTTAAATGCGGATGTGGCGGAACTGGCAGACGCGCTGGTCTTAGGAACCAGTGCCAACGGCGTGCAGGTTCGATTCCTGTCATCCGCACCAACAACAAAATTAAATAATCGAAGACTCATATCTACCTAGCAAAGTATAGATGTGAGTCTTTATTGTAATTAAACGTTTACTATCCACATTTAATTAAGTTAAAATTATTGTGCAATTTTACAAAATAAAGTTTTTTATTATTTTATAAACAACTGCTTTATTTTATTTAATATTTTTTGAAATAAATTCATCTTTGTATATTGAATTAATGATGTTTGTTCCTTTGATACCTCAGAATTTGATTTTTTATTTTTAAATAAATCTTCATATTTATATTGTTCTTGTTTTTTAAATTCTATTCTTTTTCTATCTTCTGCTTGCATTTGTATATATATCTATATCTTCATTCATTTCATATTCATATTCTTCGTTCATATTTAACTTTATTGCATTTATTAATTCAGGAGGAATTTTATTATAATCTTCTTCATTCAAGTAATTTAATATTGTATAAACTTCTTTGTATGCATTTTTATACGTTTCATTAATCATAAACTTTTTCCTCCCCCTTTTGTTCTTTCTGCTTCTATTACTTGTTTTAAAACATCTTGTGCTTCATCTAACTTTTCTTGTGCTTTAATTCCACCCATATATGTTGCTTTTCCTAACGATGCAGAAGAAATTTTTTTTGGAAATAAACCTAATCCATATTCTCTTAATTGCTTAATTTTATCTCTATATTCTTCTGGTACATTTTCTATTGGTTGTCCTGCATATTTTTTTAACATTTTACATTCTTCCGTTCTATTCCATCTAGCATATAAATTTTTTTCATATTGTTCTTCTTCTGTCATTTCATTTGACTTTAAATTATTACCCTTATTTTTTATTTGACTTCGCATCAATCTGCCATTATGTTTTTGTAAAAATGCTATAACTTCTTTATAAGTTTTATCTTCTACTTTTATTAGATTTTTTAACTCTGCAATTTTATTTCTATACTCTTCTGGTACATTTTCTATTGGTTGTCCTACATACTTTTTTAATATTTTAAATTCATCAGATTTTATCCATCTAGAATATAAATTTTTTTCATATTGTTCTTCTTCTGTCATTTCATTTGCCTTTAAACTACCAATATGACCTTGCATTAGTCTGCCATTATGTGTTTGCAAAAATTCTATAACTTCTTCATATGTTGTTCTTTCTTTTTTTATTAAATCCCTTAACTTTGCAATTTTATCTCTATATTCTTCTGGTACATTTTCTATTGGTTGTCCAACATACTCTTTTAATATTTTAAATTCTTTTGATAATCTCCATCTATCATATAAATTAACTTCATATTTTTGTTCTTTTGTCATTTCATTTGTTTTTAAACTACCAATACGACATTTCATCAATCTTCCATTATGTGTTTGTAAAAATTCTATAACTTCTTCATATGTCTTATTTTCTTTTTTTATTAAATTTCTTAACTCTGCAATTTTATCTCTGTATTCTTCTGGTACATTTTCTATTGGTTTCTTTACATATTTTATTAATATTTTATGTTCTTCCGTTCTATACCATCTATCATACAAATTAACTTCATATTTTTGTTCTTCCGTCATTTCATTTGCTTTTAAAATATGACTATTATTTTTTATTTGATGTTGCATCAACTTGCCATTATGTGTTTGTAGAAATTCTATAACTTCTTCATATGTTGTTTTTTCTTTTTTTATTAAATTTCTTAACTCTGCAATTTTATCTCTATATTCTTCTGGTACATTTTCTATTGGTTGTTTTTCATATTCTTTTAATATCTTATATTCTTCCATTTTAATCCATCTTTGATATAGATTTTTTTCATATTTTTGTTCTTCCGTCATTTCTTTTGAATTTAAATTTCTACCATTTTTGCTAACTGCCCCTTTCATCATATTTCCATTATGTGTTTGTAAAAATTCTATAACTTCTTCATATGTTGTTTTTTCTTTTTTTATTAAATTTCTTAACTCTGCAATTTTATCTCTATATTCTTCTGGTACATTTTCTATTGGTTGTTTTTCATATTCTTTTAATATTTGAAATTCTTCTGATTTTTTCCATCTATTATATAAATTTACTTCATATTGTTCTTCTTCTGTCATTTCATCCATCAATAAATCTCTACCATTTTTTCTAACTCTTCCTTTCATTATATTTCCATTATGCGTTTGTAAAAATTCTATAACTTCTTCATATATAGTTTTATTTGTTATTCTATTAATTTTATCTTCGAATTCAACATAATCTTTCATAATTCCAGAAATTTTAAAGGGATTCATTTCATTTGAATTTCCTTTTGTTTTTAAAATTGGTGGTAAATCAATATTCCATAAATCAATTTCTGTGGCTAAATTAATAATTTCTTGTATTATTGCTTTATCTTCATCTGTCAAATCATTAAAACTATCAAATCCATCTAAATATTTAATATATTTATTTTGTATTCTTCTTAAAATAGCGTAATAATGTTGTTCTTGTTTATTAGAACTATTTCTATTTGGTAACATTCCATTATGTTGCTCAATCCATTTTAATACAATTTTTAAATCCTCTAAATCATCTATTGTTTCAACATTTTCAAAATCTTTTTCAATTTTTACTGTTAAGGAATTATTTGCTAAATCTATTACTACTGGTCTTTTATCTTCTTCTATAGGATTTTCATCATCTATTGCATAAATTGCTCTTCCTAATTGTTGTAAATATAATATTCTAGAATTTTCATCTAATGCTCTAAACCATATAATTCCATCAACCCCAGATATGTGCAAACCTTCATTTGCTTTATTTATTACAACCATAAATTTAGTATTATCTGAATTATCTGATTCAAAACTTTCCAATTCTTTTTTGTTTTTATCTTTACTATAACTTCCTAGCATTGAATATAATTGTGGTGCAATATCTGTTTCTTCAAACACTTTATTTAAGTAATCTTGATATGCTTTTATTTTATCTTCTCCAACTTTTGTACCTATTTGGTTACCATATTCATCTTCTTCTTGTTCTTTAGTAGGAATAAATACTATATATTTACCACCTTTTTTTACATTTTCTATTAATATTTTTTCTTTTCCAATTCCACTATCA
>CANRES010000051.1 GCA_947629625.1 uncultured Clostridia bacterium
AAACACAAAAAGAGCCAATTTGCTTATATGCGTAATGGTATTACTAACATATAAACAAAGTTGACTCTGTTTATTTTCTTTATTAAATTTAATTTTGAGACTAAAAATGACGCAATTATCCTATCTACTAAACATATTGTGTGTGTGTAGAGTACAAACGGTTTCAAGACTTGCTATCATTTTTATTCTCCCTTCTTTTGTTTTATTTTCTTTTTACTTTTTTATTTTATACAAACTTTATTAAGTTGTCAATAGTTTTTTAAAATTTTTGTTGCATTTCAAATGAATTTTCCGGATTTCATGAATTTTCCGGATAATAAATTTACAAATATTTTTTCAGTTTTATATGCAAATTTTAAAAAATCACTTAATTCTTCTTTCATATAACCACTCCTATTTAATTAAATTTTATTATATTATATATTATCATTTTATAACCAATTTGTCAATTTTTTATTTAAAAGTATATTCCTCCAAAATATCATTTACACAAGTAGTAATTTTTGCTCCATCTTTTATTAAATTATTTGTTCCTGTGGAATACACAGAATTAATATTCCCGTGGTACTGCAAATACATCTTTTCCTTGTTCTAATGCAAAATCTACCGTTATTAATGCACCACTTTTTTCTTTTGCTTCTATTACAACAACTCCATCACTTAACCCACTTATAATTCTATTTCTAACAGGAAAATTTTCTTTTTTAGGTGGTACACCTATTGGATATTCTGAAATAATTGCACCTCCATTTTCAATTATATTATTTGCTAAATCTTGATTTTCATTTGGATATATAGTATCTAAACCATTTGCTAATACTGCTATTGTTTTACCTTTATTTAATAAACACCCTTTATGAGCATTTGTATCAATTCCTATTGCTAAGCCACTAATTACATTTATATCATATTTTGCAAGGTTATATGCAATACTTTGTGCCATTTTTTTTCCATAATCAGTACATAATCTACTGCCAACTATTGCTATTGAAAAGTTATTTAAAATTTCTGTATTTCCTATTACATATATTTGTTTTGGCGGATTATCTATTCTTTTTAAATTTATTGGGTACCTTTTATCATTAATTTTTATTGTTTCTATTTTTTTATTCATATTAATTTCATTCCTTTCAAAGTAAAATCTTATTTTTAAACTTTAAAAATAAAAAAGAGGAAATATTAGATATTTCTATCTATATTCCCCCAATTTATATTTAATAAAATTTTATTTTTTATTTTAGTTTTCTATTTTTTGTAGCTTTTATTACATTATTCATTAACATTGCAACTGTCATAGGTCCTACTCCACCCGGAACTGGTGTAATATATGATGCTTTTTTTGAAACACCTTCAAAGTCTACATCACCTACTAAACCATTATCTGTTCTATTTATTCCAACATCAATTATTACAGCATTTTCTTTTACCATATCTTCTGTAATATATTTTGGTTTTCCAATTGCTACTATAAGTATATCTGCATTTTTAGTATATTCTTTTAAATTTTCTGTTTTAGAATGACATATTGTTACAGTTGCATTTCTATTTAACAAGCATTGTATTAAAGGTTTTCCTACAATATTACTTCTTCCAATAATTACTGCATTTTTTCCTTCAATTTCTATTTTATATTGGTCTAGCATTTTTATTATTCCATAAGGTGTGCATGATACAAAACAATCTTGGTTTAATGATAGTTTTCCAACATTTATTGGATTAAAACCATCTACATCTTTTTCTGGTGTAATTTTTTGAAATGCTAAATTAATATCTAAATGTTTTGGAATTGGACTTTGTAATAGTATTGCATCTATATCTTCTCTATTATTTAATTTATCTATTAATTCTAATAAAGATTCCATACTTATATTTTCTTCTAAAATATATTCTTCATATTCAATTCCAATTTCTTCACATGCTTTACTTTTATTTTTTACATATACTTTTGATGCTTTATCTTCTCCTACCATTATTACCGCTAATTTTGGTATTATTCCTTTTTTCTTTAATTCTTGTACTTCTGCAGTTAATTCTAATCGTATATTTTTTGCTAAATTTTTCCCATCAATTATTTCTGCCATAAAAATCTCATCTCCTATTTTTAATTATTTTATATTAAATATATAAAAATTTCAATAGGAGATTTTAAAATTTATATTAACATTTTTTATTATTGCATATTAAAGATATAATTCTTAATATTAATAATAAAACTACTACTACTATAATTGCTACAAATGCACCTAATCCAATTGTTGTGAATATTGTTGTTGTTGAACCTATAACTATACCTATTAATAATGTTAGTATAAATGATAATACATATATGATTATATCTACGCAACATTTTAATGGTTTATTTTTATTACAACAACCATTAGAAGACTCTAACATATTTTGCACCCCCTTAGAATATATTTTTTAGATATATTCTATTACATTATATTCTAAGAAGTGACATAAGTTTACAAAATCTATCCAAAAATTCCTTTTTTCTTTATTGGTGGTTGCTCATTCATTGTTTTAGCAAGTTCAACTAATAAATCTCTTTGTTCCTTAGTTAATCTTTTTGGAGTTTGAACAATAACTGTAAATATAAAGTCTCCTTCATAATTTCTATTTGCATTTTTAAAGCCTTTGCCTCTTATTCTAAATTTTGTACCTGTTTGAGTTCCTTCTGGTATTCTATATTTTTCTTTTCTACCATCTACTAATGGTACTTCTATATCAGCACCTAATGTTGCTTGAGTAAATGTTATAGGTATATCACAATAAACATTGTCATCTTTTCTTGTGTATATACTATGTCTTTTTAAATGTATAGTAATATATAAGTCTCCCTTAGGTCCACCCTTTTGTCCGGGTGCTCCTTCTCCTCTTAATACTACTGTTTGATTATCGTCAATTCCTGCTGGTATACGAACTATGATTCTTGCTTGTTTTCTTATTGTACCTTTTCCTCTACATTTTTCACATGGTTCTTTTATTATTTTTCCTTCTCCATGACAATTTGTACAAGTTCTAGTTGTTTGCATTTGTCCTAAAATTGTTGTTTGTATTTGTTTTATTTGACCTGTACCTCCACATATTGGACAAGTTTCAACTTTTGTTCCATTCTTTGCACCAGTTCCTTTACAGTCTGAACATACCTCGTCCCTTGAAATACTAATTTCTTTTTGTACTCCTAAATATGCTTCTTCAAATGTAAGTTCTAGGTTATATCTTAAATCTGCACCTTTAATTGGTCCATTTCTTTGTCTTGATGTTCTTGAAGAACCTCCAAAACCTCCTCCAAAAAATGAAGAAAATATGTCTCCTAAATCTCCCATATCAAATCCATCAAAATCTGATGAAGTATATGAATAATATCCATTTCCACCTCCACCAAATCCTTGTGGTCCATTATGTCCAAATTGATCATACATTCTTCTTTTTTGTGGATCAGATAAATTTTCATAGGCTTCATTTACTTCTTTGAATTTTGCTTCTGCTTCTTTTTTATTATCTGGATTAGCATCAGGATGATATTTTTTGGCTAACTTTCTATACGCTTTTTTTAATTCCTCATCAGTGGCATTTTTATTAACACCTAATACCTCATAATAATCTCTTTTTTGTTCTGCCATTTTATCCTCCAATGTATGTATAAATTAGGCAGGCATAACACCTGCCTTTTAATATTATTTATTATCGTCATTATCTTCTACTTTGTAATCTGCATCATAAACTGTTCCATCATTATTAGTTGTTTCTGCATTATTTCCCATATCTTCTGGATTTGCTCCATTTGGATTTGCTTGTTTATATAATTTTTCTGAAACTTCATAGAATGCTGATGTTAATTTTTCTGTTGCTTGTTTAATATTTTCAATATCTGTTCCTTCTAATGCTTTTTTAACATTATCTATTTCTGTTTCTATTTTTGCTTTTTCTTCTCCGCTTAATTTATCTCCTAAGTCTTTAATTGTTTTTTCACAATTGTATACTAAACTTTCTGCATTATTTCTTGCTTCAATTTCATCTTTCTTCTTCTTATCTTCGCTTGCATGTGCTTCTGCATCTTTTACTGCTTTTTGTATATCTTCTTCTGATAAGTTTGAACTTGCAGTAATTGATACATTTTGTTCATTTCCTGTTGCCATATCTTTTGCGCTAACATGAACTATACCATTTGCATCTATATCAAATGTTACTTCTATTTGTGGTACTCCTCTTGGTGCAGCAGGTATTCCTGTTAATTGGAATCTACCTAATGTTTTATTATATGCAGCCATTTCTCTTTCACCTTGTAATACGTGTACTTCAACACTTGTTTGACCATCTGCTGCTGTTGAGAATATTTGAGATTTCTTTGTTGGTATTGTTGTATTTCTTTCAATTAATTTTGTAAATACTCCACCATAAGTTTCAATTCCCAATGATAATGGTGTTACATCTAATAATACTAAGTCTTGAACATCTCCTGATAATACACCACCTTGAATTGCTGCACCTATTGCAACACATTCATCTGGGTTAATTCCTTTATCTGGTTCTTTTCCTGTAATTCTTTTTACTAATTCTTGAACTGCTGGAACTCTTGTTGAACCTCCAACTAATAATACTTTGTGTAATTTATCTGCTGTAATTCCTGCATCTTTTAATGCTTGATTTACAGGTCCTGCAGTAGATTCTACTAAATCTCTAATTAATTCTTCAAATTTTGCTCTTGTTAATGTTATATCTAAGTGTTTTGGTCCTGTTGCATCTGCTGTAATAAATGGTAAGTTTATTTGTGTTTGTTGTACACCAGATAATTCTATTTTTGCTTTTTCTGCTGCTTCTTTTAATCTTTGCATTGCCATTTTATCTGATTTTAAATCTATTCCTTGTGATTTTTTAAATTCTTCTACAAGATAATCTATTATTTTTTGGTCGAAGTCATCTCCACCTAATCTATTGTTTCCACTTGTTGCTAAAACTTCAAATACACCATCACCAATATCTAGTATTGATACATCGAATGTTCCTCCACCTAAGTCATATATCATTATTTTTTGGTCTATGTCTTCTTTATCCATACCAAATGCTAATGACGCTGCTGTTGGTTCGTTTATAATTCTTAATACATCAAGTCCTGCTATTTTTCCTGCATCTTTTGTTGCTTGTCTTTGTGCGTCATTGAAATATGCTGGTACTGTTATAACTGCTTGAGTAACTTTTTGTCCTAAATAATTTTCTGCATCACTTTTTAATTTTTGTAAAATCATTGCAGATATTTCTTGTGGTGTAAATTCGTCTCCTTCTATAT
The DNA here is from genome assembly GCA_947629625.1 of uncultured Clostridia bacterium. Classification (GTDB taxonomy): domain Bacteria; phylum Bacillota; class Clostridia; order TANB77; family CAG-508; genus CANRES01. Next base: position 5,291 of record CANRES010000051.1, read on the forward strand.
TTACTTTTTCACTTGTTCCCATTTTTCTTTTAATTGATATTATTGTATTTTCAGGGTTTGTAACTGCTTGACGTTTTGCAATTTGACCTACTAATCTTTCTCCATTTTTAGAGAATGCTACAACTGATGGAGTTGTTCTATTACCTTCTGCATTAGGTATTACTACTGGTTCTCCTCCTTCCATAACTGATACACATGAGTTTGTTGTTCCTAAATCGATTCCTATAATTTTTCCCATTTTTTTATCCTCCTAAATTTTTTTATTATTTATATTTTTAAATCTTTTGTAAATTTATATAAATTTTATTATATAACTATTTTTAGTTTGCAACTGATACCATTGCATGACGTATAACTTTTCCTCTGATTTTATATCCTTTTCTAAATTCTTCTTTTATTTCTTGTGGTCCTAAGTTTTCATCTGTTACACTACTAACTGCTTCATGTAATTCTGGATCAAATGTTTTTCCTACTGTTTCTATTATTTCCAACCCGTTTGCTGTTAATACATCTGAAAATTGTCTTACAACTAATTCAATTCCTTGTTTATAACCTTCGTCTTGTGAATTTGCATTTGCTGCTTTTTCTAGGTTATCCATTACTGGTAGGAATGCAGATATTATATCTGCTAATATTGAATTATACATATTTTCTCTTTCTTTTGTATTTCTTTTTTTATAGTTATCAAATTCTGCCATTAATCTTTTAAATTTATCTGTTGTTTCTTCTAATTCTTGCTTTAATTTAGCTTCCTCAGGTGTTTCTATAATAACTTTTTCTTCATTATTATTGTCTTGATTATTTTCTTGTTCTTTCTTTTCTTCTTCCATTTTATACCTTCTTTCTTAATTATTTTCATCATTTTCAATTTCATTGAGTTTTTTACTTATATATTTCATTACTGAAATAACTTTCGAATAATCCATTCTCGTTGGCCCTATAATTCCTATTGTACCTAATTGTTTGTTTCCAATTGAATGTTTAAATGTTACTATACTAAAATCTTTTAGTTCTTCGTTTTGATTTTCGTCGCCTATATATACATTTATATCTTCTGCAAAGCCATTATTTAACATATCTAAAATAATTTCTTTTGTATCTAATATGTTTACAAAGTTTCTTGCTATTTCTAGGCTTTTAAATTCTGGTAATTCAAATGATTTATTTGCTCCTTCTAAATATAGTTCCTCGTCTTCTGATATAACTTTTTTTAGTTGTTCTATAATTGGTCTAATTACATTTATACTGTAATTCATTTCTTGTTGTATATATTCTTCCATTGGTTGATTTATTATTTCTAATGGTTTTCCTTTTAATTTGTTATTAAACATATAGTTTAATGTTTCTACTTGTTCTTGTGTGATGTCTTCATCAAATTTTATTATTGTTTCTTTTATTATTCCCGCATCTGTTACTATTATTGCCATTATCATTCTTGTTCCTAATGATACGAATTTTATTTCTTCTATAATATTATTTGCAGTTTGTGGCCCTATACTTACTGTTGTATAATGTGTTATTTCTGAAAGTGTTGTTGTGGCAATTTTTGTTAATTCTTCTATTGCATTTACCTTTGTTTCTAGTTTTGATTGTATATATTTTATTTCTTCAAGACTTATATTATCGTCTTTTAATAATTCATCAACATAAAATCTATAACCTTTTGCTGATGGTATTCTTCCAGCAGATGTGTGTGGTTTATCTAAGTAACCTATACTTTCTAATTCTGCCATTTCATTTCTAATTGTTGCACTACTAAAATCTTTTTCATATTTATTTACTATGGTATTTGAACTTACTGGCTCTGCTGTTTCTATATATTCTTCTACTATTGCTTGCAATATTCTTTTTTTTCGGTCATTTAACATTTAATCACCTCAATTTTAGCACTCTTAAATTATCTTTGCTAAATCTTTATATATATTATACCCATTTTTAGCAATTGTCAACCCTTTTTGCTAATTTTTTTTATTTTTTAATATTAAAGACCACAGAAAGTATTCTGTGGCCTTTGTTCAGTCGCCATTAATATATGGGTTGTAGACATATTTTTCTTTTCCATCCAATTCTTTTATAGGAATTATGGTTCTATAATATTCTACTTTTAATGAAGGATATTCATTTCTTTTACTTATACTTGATTCTTCAATAAAGTTACCTGAAATAGTATATCCTTCTTCTTTATAATGTCTTTTTATTAAACTTTTATATGCATTATTACTTGTGTTTTTAGGAATATATGCTATTTTTTGTCCACGAGTAGCATATAATTTTACTGCTCCTATATAGTTTATTAAAAAGTCTTCGTAATCCCATATATTATTTTCTGGATTATTTCTAATTTCTTGATACAATTCTTCAAGATTATTATTTTCTATCCAGTTTCTTGCTGTCCAGTAATGTCCGCGAACATCACATTTTATTTCTGTTTCATATCTAGGATTAAATATTATAAACCCTATTGATATACTTGGCTCCCGCATCTAAAAACCTCCTTTTAGATTTTTATGTAAATATTATAGCATATTTTATTTTTAATAACAATCGTTTTAGAGAATTTTTTGGCTGGGGTACTGTGATTCGAACACAGGAATGTCGGAGTCAGAGTCTTTTTATCTGTTTTATAAATGTTATCATTTATTGTTATATAATATCTCTTAAAATGGCTCTAAATCAAACAATTTTACCCCAAATTTATCTAAACTTACTATCTAACACTAATTATAAAATAACAGATTTTTATAAACTTTTGTTAGATATTGGTTAGATGTTTTTATTGTATTTATTATAACAGATAATCTACTATTGATAAATAGTTTTTTTAATTTTTTTAAATTTATGGAGGTTTCATTATGAAAAATGAAGAATTAAAAAAAGAAATTACAGATGAAAAAACAGGAATAACTTATACTTTGGTAGGAGATTA
>CANRES010000052.1 GCA_947629625.1 uncultured Clostridia bacterium
CAATAGGAACAGACGAAAATCCATTTAAAGGAACATTTAATGGAAATGGACATACAATAAGTGGAATATATATAAATCAACCAGAAAAAAATTTGCAAGGTTTATTTGGAGTAATAGAAGACTCAACCATAGAAAATTTAACAGTATCAGGTAGTATTACAGGAAAAATTAGTTTAGGTGGAATAGCTGGTACCATTTTTGGAAAATCAAAAATAAATAATTGCCATAATTTATGCAAAATATCAGGAGAAGGTGGTATAGGAGGAATAACAGCACAAATATATAATGGTAATTTAATTATAAGTAATTGTTCAAATAAAGGAAATTTAAATTTAAATTCTGATAATGGATGCAATTTAGGAGGAATAATAGGAACAACATATGGAGGAGAAGAAAATCCTAATAAAGAAATAACAATAACTCATTGCTATAATGAAGGAAAAATAACATCAAATGGAGAATCAACAGGAGGAATAGTAGGAGAATTTATTGGTACAAAAGAAGTAATATCAAAAATAGAAAATTGTTATAATAATAAAGAGATAAGTGGAAAAAAAAGAGTAGGAGGAATAGTTGGATATCAAGATACAACAAATACAATAATATCAATAATTTACTCTACAATAATGAATTGTTATAATACAGGAAAAATTGAAGGAAGTGATAATGTAGGAGGAATTTCAGGCTGGTCTCGTTGTGGAGAAATTAAAAATTCATATAATGCAGGAAAAATAAAAATATCAGTAGAAAAAACAGATAGTATTAATATGGGAGGAATAGTTGGAGCATATCTTAGTGGTACTCTACAAAATAATTACTATTTAGACACAAGTGCATCAACAGGAAAAAATGGAGCAGATGTAGAAGGCGAAGCAGAACGTAAATCAAAAACAGAAATGCAAGAATCATCTTTTGTAGAAACATTAAACAACGGAGAAAACAACTGGAAAGAAGATAAAAAAGGAATAAATGATGGCTATCCAATATTAAGTTGGCAATAAAATAAAAACCTATTAATATACTAAATATGTATATTAATAGGTTATTTTATTTCAATTCCACAACAGTTACGCCCATTTCACCTTCAACAAAAGAACCAACACGAAAACCTTTAACATAAGAATTATTCTTTAAAAAAGAATGAATACCTTGGCGAAGTTTACCAGTACCTTTACCATGAACAATTCTAACCTTTTTTAAATTTGCCATAGAACAACTATCTAAATACTTATCTATAATAGGAATTGCTTCATCAACATTTAAACCAATAACGTTAATCTCATTAGGTAAATTTTTAGAAAGAGTAGAATTGTTTATATTAGTAGTAAAATTGGAAACATAACTATCAACTTTTTTATTTGTTTTTTCTAATTTTTCAATATTAAAATAAATTTTAGCATTACCAACTTGAACTTGAACTTTTTTATCTTTATTAGGTAAAGATAAAACTATTCCAACTTGATTTAAAGAAGGGATGAAAACAGGCATATTAATTTCAATGTCATTTTCTACTAAGGCATTAAACTTATCTACAACATTTTCATTATTCTTAATATCTAAGTCTTTAATATTATTATTAAGTTCGTTACGAAGATTATTTGCCTCTTTTGAATTAATAGACATTTTATTTAATTCACGAATAATAGAATCTGCACTTTCTTTTGCAGATAATAAAATATCTCTTGCTTCTAACTTAGCATTATTAATAATTTCTTTTTCTTCTTCTAAAACTTTTGAATTATCACGTTCTAAACTCTTTTTTAAATTTTCAATTTCTTTACTTTCCTTTAAAATTTTATCTTTTTCATTTTCTATAATTTTTTTATTATCATAGATACTTTTTAATAAATCTTCAATATGAACAACATCAGTATTAATTAAAGATTTAGCATAATCTAGAATTTCTTTATTAATGCCAAGTTGCTTACAAATTGCAAAAGCATTACTTTGACCGGGAACGCCAATTAGTAATTTATATGTTGGCTTTAAATTTTCAATATCAAATTCAGAACTTGCATTTTCATAACCATCTGTTACTAAGGCATAATTTTTAAGTTCAGGGTAATGTGTAGTAGAAAGCACCAATGCATTATTTTTAAATAAATAATTCAAAATACTAATACCTAAATTTGCACCTTCAATTGGATCAGTTCCAGAACCAATTTCATCTAATAAAACAAGACTATTAGATGTTGCTTTATTTAAAATTTCGATAATATTAACCATATGAGAAGAAAATGTACTTAAAGAAGCAAGAATACTTTGTTCATCTCCAATATCAGCAAAAATATTATCAAATACATAAACACTACTGCCATTGTTGGCAGGAATATATAAACCACACATTGCCATAGCACATATAAGACCAACAGTTTTTAATGTTACAGTTTTTCCACCAGTATTTGGTCCTGTAATTAATAAAACAGAAAAATCTTTACCAATATTTATATCAATAGGAACAACTGTATCTGCTGAAATTAATGGATGACGTACTTTAATTAAATTAACAAACTTTTCAGAATTAATTATAGGTTCTGTTGCATTTATTGAAATAGCATATTTGGCTTTTGCAAAAATTAAATCTAAATTTCCAATTACATTAACATTTATTTTTAAATTTTCAGTTATATCATATAAAAGGTTTGAAAGTTTTTGCAAAATTTTTTCAATTTCTCTTTCTTCTTCAATGTGTAAAACTGCAAGATTATTATTTAACTCAAAAATATTCATTGGTTCAATAAATAAAGTTGCACCAGTAGAAGATGTACCATGTATAAAGCCTTTTATTTCAGAACGATATTCACTTTTAACAGGTACAACAAATCTATTATTTTTAATTGTAATAAGTCTTTCTTGTAAATATTTTGAAGATAAATAAGAATTTAATTTATCTCTAATTTGTTGCTCAGTTTTTCTAATATTTCTTCTAATAGATGCAAGAGTAGGAGAGGCATTATCTTGTAATGTGTTTTCATCTAAAATAGAAGATAATATTTGTTGTTCAATATTTATGTTTGAATATATTTTAGAAAAATATTTGTATAGAATTGAGTCTTCTTTTGTTAAGACACTAGAAGAAAAATATTCTTGAAACTCACGAGAAGTTTTAAGAATATTTGCAATATCTAATAAATAATTAATAGATAAGATACAGTTACTTTCAAGCAATTTTATATGTGGCAAAATATTTGGAATTGCATCAAGAGGTAAATTCCCATTTCTATAAATTAATGAATAAGCCTCATTGGTTTCTTTTTGTAGTTCTTTTACAGTTTCTATATTGTTTGATGGAATTAAATTTAAAGCTAATTCTTTACCAGTATAGGTTATAGCAAAATTTGATAAAATTTCTAAAACCTTATTAAATTCTAATTTATTTAAAAATTTTGTTTCCATGTTTCTCCTCTTATTACAACATTGTAATTAATTTTTTAGTATAATCTAAATTAGAAACAGAATCATATTCATAACCAAGAGTATAAACATTAGTTGCAAAAATATCTTTTTCTAATAAAGAAGCTAAATTTTTATTAGTATTTGCATTCATAAATTTTTTAACAGATGTTATTATATTTAATTTTGGGTTAGCAGAAGCAATGGCAGATAATAAATCTCTACCTTTTGAGTTAAAGCCTAAAACTCTAATATAAGGTGCAGTTTTATTTAATGTAACCATATCTTTTTTAGTTATACCAAGTAAAGCATAAACTAAAATTCTTTGAATTCTAGTTTGAGTATATCGTTTAGATTTTACAAGATTAATAAATTCTTGAAGATTATTACAAGAATTACTTGCTTCTTTAATTAAATTTTCTAAACCTTCTGTAACATCTGGAATATTTGCAATTTCTTCAATAGACATTTTTCTTAAAGTATATATTATTTCTTTTTCATATTGGGCAATACTTGCAACATATTGACCATTGCTAATACATTCGTTTAAAATTTCATAAGAATTTTCAGGTAAAACTTTATGAATATTTTTTGTATTTCTTGTTATTAACATTTGTCTAATAGTAGTTGCACTTGCAATACCATCAACTATTTTTTCACTATCATATCCAACTTTATGTCTAGGAATAGCAATAGGTATCATGTTGCTTTTTAGTTTTTTTAATGCTTTTAAATATTCTATTCCTAAAATATTATTTGGACTAGATAAAATATTTGCATATTTTCTAATATCATTTAAGTAAAGTAGTAAAGCATTTTCACGTGCTTTTGGGTATGAAATACCCTTACTTAATTCGTGATTTAATACAGAGATAAATTCTTTTGGTTCTTCAAATAAAACAGTTGCAAATTTATCAAGTACATCTATACTTGCATTTTCTGAGCCAAATGATATTGCACTAACAATACCTAATGAATCTAATATTCTTATACTACCATAAGCAAAATTTTCTGCACTTGAAATACTATATAGAGTAGGTAATTCAATTACTAAATCAATGCCATTTTGAATAGCCATTTGTGCTTTTGACCATTTATCTATAATAGAAACATCTCCACGTTGAACGAAATTGCCACTAATGACAGCAACCGTATAATTGGCATTAGATTGTTTTTTAGATTCAATTAAATGGTGCAAGTGTCCATTGTGAAATGGATTATATTCTGCAACTATTCCAAGAACATTAGACATTATACTAAACCTCCGTTTAAAGTAAATAAATTATAAAAAATATTTACTTATCCATAATTAATTGATATAATATCATAAAATGAAAAATATTACAATTATTTAGGAGATAATTATGGAAAAAGTTATAATATATACAGATGGTGCATGTTCTGGAAACCCCGGTCCGGGAGGTTGGGGAAGTATTTTAATGTATAAAGATAATAAAAAAGAAATTTCAGGCGGATTAGAAAATACAACTAATAATGTAATGGAATTAACAGCAGTAATTGAAGCATTAAAGTTACTAAAATTTCCATGTGAAGTAGAATTATATAGTGATAGTGCTTATGTTGTAAATGCTTTTAATCAAAATTGGATAGACGGTTGGTTAAAAAATGGTTGGAAAAATTCTAGTAAAGAGCCTGTAAAAAATAAAGAACTATGGGAAGAGTTATATAATTTAAGTAAAATACATAAAATACAATTTATAAAAGTTAAAGGGCATGCAGATAATGAATATAACAATAGATGCGACGAATTAGCAAGGAATGCAATTAAATAAAAAATATATAAATTTAATAAAATTATGATATAATTCATAAGGGAGGAATTATAATGAGTGAAAAAATTTATACAGTAGAAGAAATTAAAAATATTTTAAAAGATATTTTAAATGATGAGCCAGTATATCAAGTAATTTTATTTGGTTCTTATGCAAAGAGCAAAGCAACTAAAAAGAGTGATATAGATTTATTAATTGATACTAAATCAAAGTTAAAAGGCTTTTCATTGTTAAAATTGATTTGTAAAATACAGGAAAAATTAAAAAAAGAAATTGATGGATTTGAAAAGTATGAAATAATAAAAGATTCACCAATAGATAAAGAAATAAAAGAAACAGGAGTGGTTATATATGAAAAATAAAGAATACATGTCAATTAAAAAAATGATAGAATAAAAAAATATCCAAATATTGATTGGATAATAATAAAAAATTTAAGAAATAAAATAGTACACGATTATGAAGGAATAAAATTAAATTTTATATGGGATATTATAACAAATGATATAATTAATTTAAAAACTGACTTAGAAAAAATATTAGAAGAAAATAATATTGAAGAATAAAGTTAAAATATTACATTTACATTACACATATATTACATTTTTATTACTTTTTTAGAAAAATGTTGAAAATTACCAAAAAAAGAAATATAATTATAAAAAATAATAGGATAAATATGTAAAAAACACGGAGGGGATAGAATGGAAACTTTTGCTGACTATATATTATCAGAAAAAGACTACATAAAGAAAATGGAAATAGCATATTACTTGCACAAAAGAGAAGGCATATTTTTTGATACTTCTGTAATATTAAAAACAGAAATAGCAAGAATGTTTATAGAAAAAATGAAACTAGATGTTGATGAAAATTTAGTATTAACAGCATGTTTATTATGTGGTTGTAAAAAGAGTAATAATCCACAAGACTTTACTAGATTTAAATCTTATGCAAAAGATGGAGCAGAATATTTAAGAACATTAGGTTTTGACGATAGATTTTGCAAAATATGTGAGGAAATGAATAGATATAGTGGAAGTGAACCAAGAGAACCTGAAAGCGATATATTAGAATTAGTAGATAATTTTTGCGGTATGATATTAGATAGACCAGAAAGAAGAGGTTTCCCATTAGATGAAGCATTAGTATTAATGGAATATAGAAATTTAAAAGGAAAATACAATAGATATTTAGAAGACTTTAAAAAATTTGTATATTTAAAAGAGGAGGTACAAGCATGAGTTATAAATATGATCCAGAAAATGGATATAGAAATGCAGACCAAATAGGAGCAGATACAGAAGAATTTAACCCTGAATTATATAATATAATACAAGCAATTAAAAAAACAAAAGATACAAGAACTGCAATAAATATGCTAAGTGCATATATTAGAGAAATAAACGGTTACGAAAAATTTGTAGAAGAAAATGAAACAATGGGAAAAGAAACAGTAGAAAAAGAAGATAATTTAGTTTCAAAAATTGAAAATGATATGAAAAGTGAAGAACTTGAAGAAAGAGAATAAACATAAGATAAATAGAGTCAGAAATAATTATAGGCTGACTCTTTTATTGTTTTTTAAAACGAAGTAAAGAAAGGAAGAAAAAAATGTACGAAATATTTGCAGATTTACATGTTCATATAGGAAGAACAAAAAATAATAAACCTATAAAAATAACAGCAGCACGTTCACTTAATTTTGAAAATATAGCAAAAGAATGTGTTGAAAGAAAAGGAATAAATGTAGTAGGAATAATAGACTGTGCATCACCTTATGTAATAGAAGATATAGAAGAATTCCTAAAACAAGGAGATGCTTACGAAATAGAAGATGGAGGAATTATATATAAAAATAAAGTATGTATAATTTTAGGAAGTGAAATAGAAACATCAGAAATAAATGAAGAAGGAAAAACAGGAAGTGCGCATAATTTATGCTATTTTCCAAAATTAAAAGACATAAAAGCATTTTCAAATGAAATGAGAAATCATATAAAAAATATAACACTAAGTTCACAAAGAGCAGATATATCTGCTTATGAATTAATAGATATAGTAGAAAAATATAATGGCGTATTAATTCCTGCACATGCTTTTACACCACATAAAAGTTTCTATGGAAATTGTACAAGCAAATTAGAAAGAGTATTTAAAGAAAAATATAAAAAGATACCTGCAATAGAATTAGGTTTAAGTTCAGATACATTTTTAGCAGATAAAATATCAGAATTAGAAACAAAAGCATTTTTAACAAATTCAGATGCACATTCACTACCAAAAATTGCAAGAGAATATAACAAAATGCTTGTAGAAGATATAAGTTACAAAGAATTATTTAAAGCAATAAAAAATGAGGATGGAAGAAAAATAATATGTAATTATGGCTTAGATCCTAAACTTGGAAAATACCATAGAACATATTGTGAAGTGTGCGGAAAAAATATTGAAGGTGAGGCTCCTGTAACAAAATGTAATGATTGTGATAGCAGAAATATTACAATGGGAGTTTTTGATAGAATTGAAATTATAAAAGATAAAAAAGAAACAAAAAGTCCTAAAAATAGACCACCATACATATATCAAATACCATTAACCTTTATACCGGGTTTGGGCGGAAAAACAATAGAAAAATTAATAGATAATTTTGAAACAGAAATGAATATATTACACAAATTATCACAAGATGATATTGAAGGAGTTGTAGGAGAAAAAATAGCAAAAAATATTGTTATGGCAAGAGAAGGAAAATTAAATATTCAAGCCGGAGGCGGAGGAGTTTACGGAAAAGTTTGTGGTAATTAAGAAAATTTAAAAAAACTATTCACGAATAAAGAAAAATATGGTATATTAATATAGAAAAAAATATATTAAGACATCTGGTAAAATGTCAAGACAAAATTAAAAAATATTTTAAATTTTTTTAAGTACATTGATAATAAAAAGA
>CANRES010000053.1 GCA_947629625.1 uncultured Clostridia bacterium
CATTCTTCTATTAATTTATCTGCTCTATGTCTTGTTTTACATTCTTTACAATCTATTAATGGGTCTGAAAATCCTCCAACGTGTCCTGATGCTACCCAAGTTTGAGGGTTCATTAATATTGCTGCATCTAGTCCTACATTGTTTTTATTTTCTTGTATGAATTTTTTTCTCCATGCATTTTTTACATTGTTTTTTAATTCTACTCCTAATGGTCCATAATCCCATGTGTTTGCTAGTCCTCCATATATTTCTGAACCCGGGTATATATATCCTCTTGCTTTGCATAAATTTACTAGTTTTTCCATTGAATTTAACATATTATTCCTCCACTATTTTACTTGTAACATGGTAATATAATATACTATTTTTCGCAATAAGTCAATGTTTTTGGAAATTTTAGATTTAATTGCAGATAAAAAACACTAAAACTTTTTAAATTTTAGTGTTTCTTATTATTTTTTAATTTTATTCTGTAACTCCATAAGTATTTTCTGCTGTTCCACCTGTTTTGGTTACAGTTCCATTTTCATTATGTATTGTATGACCACCACCAGAATTTGTTATTGTTCCGTCTGTCATTTGCATTGTTCCTTTTTCTATCCATATAGTTGGATGATCTTCGCTTTCATTTGTTATTGTTCCGCCATTTATATTTAAGGTTCCGTCTTCTTGCTTAATTGTATTAGTATTGTACCCCTCAATAGTTCCATTTACTATCGTAATTTCTCCACCTTTATTATATAAAGTTGGATTTCCACCATCAGTTTTTCCTATTATAATTATTTCTTGGTCTTCTTTTCCTATTACTATTGTTGAATTTTCTTCATTGTAAATAGTTCCATTTTTTGCATTTAAACCATTTATTTTTCCGCCATAAATATATGCTTTACTACCTGTTTTATTTGAAATGCATCCCAAAGAATTTGATGAAATAATTTCTCCAGAATTAATTGTTAGTGTTCCTTCATTTATTATTGTTCTATAATTTTCTAATGTACTTGAACTATTTTGCACAGTAGCTCCATTTATTGTTAAATTCGAATTTGAACTTGAATTCCAAATTGTACATCCTTCTGTGTTTTCTATTTTTGTATTATTTTGTAATGTTAATACATTTTCGTTCAATATGCTATATGAACCACTTGAATTAATTGTTCCATTTGCTATTTCTAATGTTCCACTATTTTTTATATAATAACTATTTGTTGTAATAGTATTTCCATCTAAATCTAATATAATATTTTTTGAATTATTTAAATTAGATGTTATTTCAATTGATTCTAAAATTTTTATTGTTGTTTGAATTGATGGATCTGTTATTGAGTTTATTGCACTTTGTATTGATGGATATTTTGTTGCTCCTATTTGTGCAATTTCTTGTTCAACCATTACATTTACTGTTGTTGTTATTATTGTTTCATTATCAGAATAATCTACTGCTTTTATATATATTGTATAATTTCCCGCTTCATTTACAGTAAATTCATCTTCTTCTTGATAATTTTCTCCATCTATACTATATTCTATTGATTTTATTCCTGATATTCCTGCTTCTGCATTTAAACTTGCTGTATCTATTATTGTTGCTGTTACTGTTATTTTTAATCCATTTACATTTGTTTGAATATTACTAATTGTTGGTGCATTATAGTCTTCACTTGTTGTTTTAATTATTCTTTGTTCTATTGGGTATTCTTCATCATATAATTTATGCTTTATTACCAATAGGGCGTCATCTGCTTTTGGTACTTCATCATTATTTCTTGTTTCTACGTTTGTTTTTCCTGCTTCTTCTGTTGCCTTATTTTCAAACATAGTTACCTCTAATTTATTTTTTATTATTGCTAATGCATCTACTGCTCCTGTTTCTCCATCTTCATTTGTATCTCCGTATACTACTATTATAAATGTTTTTTCTAATACTTCTTCATTATATATTTCTATTTTATAACCTGTTCCTATCTTTGTTTCAGTCTCATTTGTTATATCTTTTCCTTGATTATCTTTTATTTTTAAACTATATTCTTCTGAAAAATTTTTTAATACATCAGATACTTTTTCTCCTATTTCAAAACCTGATATTAATGTTTCTCCATTTTCTATGGTTACATATGTTAATTTATTATTTGTTATATATCCTGTTTTTGCATATGTATTATTTATTTGAAATAGCAATGCAATACCTATTATAAATATTAATGTAATTATAAATTTTTTTAATTTTCCCATACTTTCACCTTTTTTCATACATTTTTATATACTCTTACTATTTAATATTACTATTTTTTCATTAATATTTCAATAATAATTTCAAATGTAATAAAAAAATAATATTTTTGTAATATTATTGTAAGAAAATCTATAAATTATTAATTTTTAACTATTCGTAATTTAAAATCTTTTGAATATTTTGATATAAAAATGAACCCTCCTTGTTAAACTTTTTTTCTAACAATTCGGGTTCACTTCATTTTAATATAGCACTTTTTATTAATTAAAATTTAATTTCATTTCCATAGTATGCATCTAATAGAATTTGTTTTAATTCTGAAACTAATGGTAGTCTTGGGTTAGCAGTAGTACATTGGTCTTCAAAAGCTTTATCTGCTAAATAATCTACTTTTGATAAGAATTCTTCTTCACTAATTCCAACATCTCTTAAAGTTTTTGGTATATTTAATCTTTCCATTAATTTTTGAATTTCTTGTATTAATGAATTTACTCCTTCTTCATTTGTTAGAGCTTTAAATCCCATTCTTCTTGATAAATCTGCATATTTTTGATCTGCTATAAAATATTCGTATTTTGGGAAAGATACAAATTTTGTAGGTTTTGTTGAATTATATTTTATAACATATGGTAATATTATTGCATTTGCTCTACCATGTGGTATATGGAATTCTCCTCCTAGTTTATGTGCTAATGAATGGTTTACACCTAAAAATGCGTTTGTAAATGCCATACCTGCTATACAACTTGCATTATGCATTTTTTCTCTTGCTACTCTATTTGTTCCATCTTCATAAGCAATTGGTAAATAATTAAATACTAATTGAACTGCTTTTTCTGCTAAACCATCTGTGTAGTCTGATGCCATATTTGATACATAAGCTTCTATTGCGTGTGTTAAAACGTCTAAACCTGTATCTGCAGTGATAGATTTTGGTAATGACATAACTAAATCTGGGTCTATAATTGCTACATCTGGTGTTAATTCATAATCTGCTAATGGATATTTTATATTTTTTTGTTTATCTGAAATAACTGCAAATGATGTTACTTCTGAACCTGTACCTGATGTTGTTGGTATTGCTACCATTTTTGTTTTCGTACCTAATTTTGGGAATTTATAAGTACGTTTACGTATATCCATGAATTTTAATTTTAAGCCTTCAACATCTGCTTCTGGATGTTCATAGAATAACCACATACCTTTTGCAGCATCTATTGCACTTCCTCCACCTAATGCAATTATTACATCTGGCTTAAAGTTTTCTATTGCGGTAACTCCTCTTTTTATTGTTTCAAATGATGGGTCTGGCTCTACTGATGAGAATATTTCTGAATGTACATATTCATTTCTATTTCTTAAATGATATAATATTTTATCTACATATCCTAATTTAACCATTGATTCGTCTGTTACTATAAATGCTCTTGATATATTTGGCATTTTTTCTAAGTATGCTATTGATCCTGCTTCAAAATAAATTTTTTCTGGAACTTTAAACCATTGCATATTAACCCTCCTCTTTGCAACTTTTTTAATATTTATTAAATTAACTGATGATACATTTGCTGTTGTTGAATTTCCACCAAATGTTCCACAACCTAATGTTAGTGATGGCATATTTGTGTTATAAATATCACCTATTGCTCCGTGTGTTGATGGAGAATTTACAATTATTCTTCCTGCTTTTATTCTTTCTGAAAATTCTAATATTGTTTCTTGGTCTTCTGAGTGTATTACTGCTGAATGTCCAAGTCCACCGTATTCAATTAATTTTTCTGCTTTTTCAATTCCTTCTTCTTTATTTTTTACAATGTAGTATGCAAGAACAGGGCTTAATTTTTCTTTTGATAATGGGAATTCTGGTCCTACTCCTGTTTGTTTTGCAACTAATATTTTAGTATCTTCTGGAACTTCAATTCCTGCTTTTTTTGCAATAGTATATGGACTTTGCCCTACTATATCTGCATTTAAAGCACATCCTTTTTCTTGTATAAACATACTTGCTAATAATTTTTCTATTTCTTCATCATTTAAGAAGTAACAATTTGCTTCTTTCATAAGTCTTTCAAATTCTTCGCTTATTTCTTTATCAACAATAACTGCTTGTTCTGATGCACATATCATACCATTATCGAATGATTTTGATAATACTAAGTCTGTTACAGATGTTTTTAATTTTGCAGTTTTATCTATATAGCATGGTACATTTCCCGGTCCAACTCCTAATGCAGGTTTTCCACAAGAATATGCTGCTTTTACCATTGATGTACCACCTGTTGCTAATATTAAATTAACTCCCGGATGATTCATAAGTAATGTTGTTGCTAATATTGATGGTTCTTCTATCCATAGTATACAGTTTTCTGGTGCTCCAGCAGATATTGCAGCATCTCTAACTACTTTTGCTGCTTCAACACTACATTTTTGTGCTGATGGATGGAATCCAAATATTATTACATTTCTTGTTTTTGCTGCAATTATTGATTTAAACATTGTTGTTGATGTTGGGTTTGTAACTGGTGTAACACCTGCTATAACTCCTATTGGTTCTGCAACTTCACAGTAACCTTTTTCTTCATTTTCTGAAATTACTCCAACAGTTTTTGCATATTTTATGCTATGATATACATATTCTGTTGCAAACATATTTTTAATAATTTTGTCTTCGTAAATTCCTCTTTTAGTTTCTTCAACCGCCATTTTTGCTAATCTCATGTGGTTATCTAGACCTGCCATAGACATTTTTTTAGTAATATTGTCTACTGTTTCTTGGTCTAATTTCATGTATTCCTCTGATGCTTTTTTCGCTTTTTCTACAAGTTCATCTATCATTTTTTGAACTTTTGCTCTTTCTTCTTCACTTACTTCACTAGCCATAATTTTCCTCCTATGTTATTATTTTTTCCTTTATATTATATAATATGCAGAAATTTTGTCAATATTAAATTTAAAAATAACTGGGATTTTTTCCAAGCAAAATTTTCGTTTCCAATGCAACGACTTTTTTATAAAAAGTATTATCATATTCTCATTAAATATTTTTATTATTTTATTTTTGTATTATTTATTACATTTTTAACATATAAATTTTGTTTTATATCTTTTATTTCTTTTTCTGTCAATCCTGTTACTTCCATTATTATTTCTATTGATAAATTACTTTTTAGCATATTCTTTGCTATTTGTATTTTTTCTTTCTCTCTTTCAAAATGCATTATCATACTGTTATTAAATTTTGCTTCTACATATTCATCATATTCTTGTCTTGCTTGTTCGTCTTGACTTAAATATTCTAGTTCTTTATATGCTTTTTTTATTGCTTGTGCTCCTTTACTTAATGCCATTTTCATCATCTCCTTTTCTCCTGAAAATAACCACATCCATTGATCTAATTCACTTGGATTTTCTTTATTTTCTAACATTAAATATTTTGGTATCTCTACTACATATATT
Organism: uncultured Clostridia bacterium; assembly: GCA_947629625.1. Lineage (GTDB taxonomy): Bacteria > Bacillota > Clostridia > TANB77 > CAG-508 > CANRES01. Next base: position 5,687 of record CANRES010000053.1, read on the forward strand.
TGTATTTTATCTGTATTAAATTCTTCTTCTACTTCGTATAATTTTACATACATGTTTTCTTTATTTTTGTTCTCTTTTAACGTTATTTTATGATATGGTGAGTTTGTTTTGAAAAAGTTATATCCTAACAAGTTTATTATTATTACTTTTTTTGCATTTTTATAGTTTTCTTTATTTTTTAATTGTTCTGAATATAGTTTTGTTAGATAATATAAATCCCTTTCTATTATATTTCCTTCATTGCTTACTTGCATTTCAATATCTACAATTGAATTATTATCTAATACTGCTTTTATATCTAGTATTCCTAATTTGTCTTCTTTACTGTTTTTATATAGTTCTGTATTTCTTAATTGTATTTTTGTAATTTTTTCGTTTGTTATTGCTGTTATTAAACTTGCTAAAATATCTTCATTCCCTTCTTTTGCAAATATTCTTTTAAATACCCAATCTGATTTTAGGTCTAATAGTTCTTTTTCTTTTTTCATTTACTTCTCCTTTTATTTTATCATTTTGCCATTTTGTTTGCAATACTTTTAAAAAATTTTATTATTTTTTTGATTAATTTAGACTGATTTGTCTTTGATTTTTTTTGTTTATACAAAAGTTGTTTAAAATTCGCATTAAAATAATGCTTAGATTTTTTTATTTTTAAATTAATTTATTAAAGTTATACAACATATTCTTAATTTTGTCAACAAAAATATTTCGACATTGTTTTACATTTTTTTACAATTTAAAAAGAAGTAATATAATTATGTTTTATATATTACTTCTTTCTATTATTCATTTTTTATTAAACAATTTAATATGAAAATTTTTTTAATTTTTACTTGACAATTTACATAATTTTGTGCTACAAAATGTATAAAGCAACACGGAAACCGAGGTCACAGAGAGAATCCTCAATAGCAAGAGAATAGCGATAAGACGCTGGAAATCCAGAACCATAAGTAAAGTAACTACAACCACGATGAACACGTTCAGAAGAATCTTCATTTATTTTATTTATTTCATAAGTCCATTCCCATAAGTTTCCTGTTAAATCATATATATTGTTTCTTTTTGTGTATTCTGTATTGCCAGTTTTTAATAACCACGCATAATCACTATTTGTTCCACCTGGTTTTGTTGTAATTTCATCTATCCATTTCACTCCTGTTGGATATCCTATATATTCAGAATATGATGTTACTCCTGATATTATTGATGATCTATAATTTCCCCAATTTTTACTATCTTCTTGATTTACTTCGTTATCTGTTATTGCATTAGTTGTTAATAACCATGCTAGTGTTGTATCCCACATTCTTCCTGTTAATAATCCACTTTTTACATATTTACTATCATTATACATACTCTCTGCATTTTCTTTTGCTTGTGTATAAGTTATATTATTCCATGGTACTTGATTTTTTTTACTTACTGGTACTCCTTCTTTGCTTCTTAAATTTGCCATTGTTTGTTGGTTATTTATTTCATCAGTTAATTGTATTTCTAATAATTCCTTCATATCTTCTGGTATTCCTGCTTCATATCTTGCGATATAGAATCCGCCTTTTTCTATTTGTGATTCTTCATCTATTCCATCAGGTAAATCATCTTCTTTTACATCTGTTATTCTATAATTATTTGGGCCTAGCGTTTTTTCGTATTTTACTAATTCATTATTTCCTCCATCTTTTAATTGTGCTGGTATCCATACAAATTGATTTCCGTCTTTATCCTCAATTACAAGTCCACTATTCCATCCATCTACTGTTTTTCCATCACTTGATTTCCAACTTGCTCCTTCATTTGATGTTTTAAATCCTACTGGTATTATTGGGTTATTATATGTAGATTGGCCACCTGTTATTGTTTTATTTTCTGTTCCTTCTGTATTATCTAATATCCCAAATTGTGTTTGTATTTTTAATGTTAAATCGTCTAATTGCTTTACTTCATCCTCTGCTTTTGCTTGATATGTATCTACTGCTTTTTGTGAATTGTCAATTATTCCTGTATGTAACACTATACTTAATGTTACCCCTGCTAGTATCAACAATACTATTATTGTTATTACTAATGCTATTAAGGTTATACCTCTTTCTTTTAAATTTTTTCCTTTCATTTTTTTCCGTTCCTCCTTCAAAATTTTTATTTTTTTCTTTTTTATTTTTTTAATGTTTAGTAATTAAAATATCAAAAAGTAAATTGAAGCGTTGGAAACATCACAAGTTAGAATTTGTTATT
>CANRES010000054.1 GCA_947629625.1 uncultured Clostridia bacterium
CTATATTTGCTCCTTCTTCGTCTGTCATTCCTGTTATTTCTGCTATGTTTGTTATTCTTTTATCAGGTGTAGCATTTTTCTTTACTTTACATTTTACTTGTACATCTATGTATGATAAGTCTTCTCCTCCATCAAATGCTGTTAATAATGTATTGTCTCTTTCTATTCCTGTATGTGTACTATATGTATCGCTATGTTCTATTGATGTAATATTTGTTTTTACTTTTCTTCCATTACTATTTGATACTAATTCCCATAAATAATTTGAGTTAAATTCTGCTGCTTCTTGTTCTGCTGTTGTAACTGCATTATCTTTACTAATAAATTCTAAATATTCTGGTAAGAAGTCTGTTATTTCTGATACATATCCATCTATGTCGCCTTCGTTATATACTCTAATTGTATATGTTATTATATCTCCTATTTTTACTGGTAATGGCTCTTTTGTATGGTTATATGTTGCTGTTCCTGTTGTTGCTATCGTTGATGTATCAACTTTTGGTGTTCTATCTTTTGTTGGTTTTACTCCATTTATTTCTGTAATGAATTTTCTTAACGCTAAATCTAAATTTTTTCCTGGTAATCTTAATTGTTCAAAGTCATCATCATCTTCATAGTCTTTCTTACTATTGTCTTCTGTATATGGATATTTTTGTCTTTCTTCATCTGTTAAATCTCTTGGTACTGAATCTCTATCTGTTATTTCATTTCTATTACTATCTGTACTTTCAGTTATTGCTGCTATGTTTCTTAATGTTTGATCTGTTGTTTTTGTTGTTGCAACTACTTTACAAATTACTTTTACATCTGCATAAGCTAAATTTTTATTTTCTTTATTAAATGCACTTAATAATGTATTATTTAAGTAGTCTGTTGTTATTTTTACTGCCTCTTCTGGTTTTGTAGTTTCTCTTCCATTCTTATCATATAGTTTCCAGTCATAATTTACTCCATTTACTGTACTTGAATAAAATTGTAATCCTTCTGGTAGATAATCTGTTATTTCTTTTGCGTAACCTGCTACATCACCTTCATTATATACTCTTATTGTATATGTTACTAAACTTCCTGTATTAACTAATCTTGGATTTTTTGTATGTTCTTTTTTTACTGTTGTATCTGTTCCTTCTACTAATTTTTGTAATTCTTGTTCTGTTATTTGTGGTTCTCTACTCTCTTCTCCTGTTAATACGTTATTATCTACCTGTGTTATAAATTTTCTTAATGCTAAGTCAAATATACTTGAACTTATACTTTCTGAATAATCTTTTGTTGTTTTTTCTACCATTACTACTGGTTGATCATCTTGGTATTTTGCTACACTTGATGTTAAGAATGTTATTTTTGTACTTGCAAAACTTAAACTAATTGTTAGTTTTACTGTTTTTATATTGTTATTTTGAGTTTTTGGTATTGAAATATAGAAATTTTCTCCAATTGTTTCTTGTATTGATGATTTTTGTTCATTATTACTATTTAATATTGTATATCCTGTTATTTCATTTTTGTCTTGATCTTCAAATTTTGCTACAAAATCTGTATAATCTCCATCTGAGACTTTATCTATTTTAAATGGTCCTACTATATAATTTGTTCCATCCTTACTTTCTGAAACTGTTACTATTGAACTTTTATTTAATTTTAAAGGTGTTTCTGTTGTATTTTTAATTCCTTTATAATCTTCATGTTTTTCTGCCTCTGTTATTAAATATTCATATAATGATTCTGCATATTGTTGTCTCCATGCACCATATTGCATTGGATTATCTCCATCATCCTCATCATATTTATCTGCTAATGTTTGATAAGTTTCATCCACTTTCACTACTTTATTTTGTTTTAAAGTTGGTAATTTTTCTTTATTATATGCTTCATCTGTACTATTTGTAAAATACCATATTGCTAATTGCTGTACCACTTCTATTTCATCATCTGTTAAATCATCTGCGTTTGACTCTGTTTTTGTCATTTCCTCCCATACATTTGATGGTTCCTTTTGAAAATCTTCTGTTGGTACTTTTCTAAGTAATGCTTCTTTTTCTGCTTCTGTTGACTTTCCTGGTATATATAGATTATCTAATATCCATAAAACTTTACTATATGTTTTATCATCTGCAAACATTGAAATTGCACTAAATGTATTTTTTATTGTTTCCCTATCGTCTTTTAAATCATATGCTTCTTTATAATCTACTTTGTTAGATTGTTCTTCACTAGTCCAAGCACTATTTCCAAACCCTTGACCTGCTTTTATACAGTAAATCGCTTTATCATACTTTACTGTATCTCCATCATATGATACTATTTTCCATACGGTTTTTTCACCATTTGGAACTATCTTATATCCATATCCTGATTCTCTTAATCTAACTATTCCTAATGTATAGTTTACTGTTTCTGCTTTTACATTTGAGAATATTCCTAATACAGATAATAGCATTATGAATGTAATAAAAATTCCTATTAATTTTTTTAGTTTCATAACTTTACCACCTTTACATACTTTTATTATATACAATTTATATTATTTTTAGGTATAATACGCCATATAATATAATTATATAACAATTTTTTTATAAAAGCAACAAGTTTTAAACTTTTTTTAGGGATTTTAAAGATTTTTTAACTTAAAAAATAATTATTCTATTACAATTTTATTATTTTCACACTTTAACAAAATTTCTTTATCTTTACTTATATTATTATTTAAAATCTCATCAGTTAAAAAATCTTCTATTTCTGTTTGAATAATACGCCTTAAAGGTCTTGCACCATAATTTTGCTCCTTAATTTGTTCTACTATATATTCATATACACTCTCATCAACATTAACATTAATTTTATAATTTGATAATCTTTCTTTAACTTTGTCTATCATTATTTTTGTAATTTCTTTCAATTCTTCTTTACTTAACTTATGAAAAACTATTATTTCGTCTATTCTATTAATTAATTCTGGTCTAAATTGTTGTTTTAATTCATGCATAACTTCCTTTTTTATATCTTCATACTCTTTTTCCATATCTTCATTTTTATTACCACTTGAAAATCCTAATGTACTTTTATTTGTAATTGCTCTTGCACCTATATTTGATGTCATTATTATTATTGTATTTTTAAAATTAACTACCCTACCTTGAGAATCTGTTAATCTTCCATCTTCTAATATTTGTAATAAAACATTCATTATATCTTGATGGGCTTTTTCTATTTCGTCAAATAATATTACTGAATATGGCTTTCTTCTTACTTTTTCTGTTAATTGTCCACCTTCATCAAAACCAACATATCCCGGAGGTGCACCAATTAATTTAGATAATGAGTGACTTTCCATATATTCTGACATATCTATTCTTATCATTTCATTTTCTTTTCCAAATAAACTTTCTGCAAGGGCTTTTGATAATTCTGTTTTTCCTACTCCTGTTGGTCCTAAGAATATAAACGAACTTATTGGTCGATTAGGGTCCCTTAATCCTAATCTACTTCTTTTTATTGCTTTTGTTATTGCTTTTACCGCTTCTGTTTGCCCTATAACTCTTTTGTGTAATGTATTTTCTAAATTTTTTAGTTTTTCATTTTCACTTTCATTAATTTTTTGACTAGGAATTCCTGTCCATTTTGAAACTATTTCTGCAATGTCGTCTTCTGTTATTTTTATTATTTCTTTTGCTCCCGAATTCCATTTGTTATGCTCTTGTTCTAATTCTTTCTTCAATTTTTCTTCTTCATTTCTTAATACTACTGCTCTTTCAAAATTTTGAACTTTTATACTTTCCTCTTTTTCTTCTTTTATTTTTTCTATATTTTTTTCTAATTCTTTTATTTTATCTGGTTGTGTAAATACTTTTATTTTTAAACTAGATGCCGCTTCGTCTATTAAATCTATTGCTTTATCTGGTAAAAATCTATCATTTATATATCTACTTGATAATTCTACTGCTGAATTTATTGCTTCGTCTGTTATTTTTAAATTATGATGTGATTCATATTTATCTCTTAACCCTTCTAATATCTTTATTGTTTCTGATTTACTTGGTTCTTCAACATTTACTGTACTAAATCTTCTTTCTAGTGCAGAGTCTTTTTCTATATATTTTCTATACTCATTTATTGTAGTTGCACCTATTAATTGTATTTCGTTTCTTGCAAGTAGTGGTTTTAATATATTTGCAGCATCTATTGCTCCTTCTGCCGAGCCTGCTCCAACTATTGTATGTATTTCGTCTATAAATAAAATAATGTCTTCTTCTTTTTTTACTTCATTTAATGCTTTTTTTATTCTTTCTTCAAAATCTCCTCTATATTTTGCACCTGCTACCATACTTGAAATATCTATTGTTATTATTTTTTTATTTCTTAATATTTCTGGTACATCTCCATTTATTATTTTTTGTGCTAATCCTTCTACTACTGCTGTTTTTCCTACTCCTGGTTCTCCTATTAAGCATGGATTATTTTTTGTTCTTCTTGATAATATTTGTATTACTCTTTCTATTTCTACATTTCTTCCTATAACTGGGTCTAATTTTCCTTCTTCTGCTTGTTTTGTTAAGTTTATTCCAAATTGATTTAATGTTGGTGTTTGTGAATTTTTATTTTTTTCTTTATTTATTATTTCCTTTGTTCTATTTATTTCAGTAACATCTTCATTGGTTAGTTTTAAAATTTCATTATATAGTTTTTGAGGATTTAATTTTAAATTTAGCAATATTCTTACTGCTATACTGTCGCCTTCCTTCATTATTCCTAACAATATGTGCTCTGTTCCAATATAGTCAAATCCTTCTTTTTTTGCTTCTTTAAATGAGTTTTCTAATACTCTTTTTGTTCTTGGGGTGAAGCCTAATGTGTTTTCATTTAATTTTTTGGTTGTTCCTATTAATTCTGTTATTTCATTATATATTAAATCTGCCGTTATTGCTTGATTTTCTAAGACTTTACACGCAACTCCTTTTCCTTCTTTTACTAAGCCATATAGTAAATGCTCTGTTCCTACATAGTTATGTCCTAAGTCTATTGCTAATTGGTTTGCAATTTCCATTGCATTTTTAGAAGTATTTGTAAATTTATATATCATTTTATTTCCCCTTCTTCTTTTTCTTTGTTATATTTTCTAATTTATCAACAATTTCTTTTTGATTTTCTAATGTAGTCCACGCAAAATATGATGATATGAATTCTCCATATTTTGTTGTGTCTTCATTTTCTTCATTATAATTATTATTCATATAGGTTTGTTTCCTTTCATATTTTTTATTATAATTATGTATCTTTTTTTATTATTATATACAAAAAAAACACTCAATTTTTACATTGAGTGTTTTGGAGGATTTTATATTTTTTTTACAATTTTATTATTTGGTTTATGGGAATTCTATCATATATTCTCATGCAATAGCCATACATTTTATTTACAAATATACCAATTTTATATATTGTATCTCCATTTTGAATAAAAATGTACGGACTGTAATTTTTTATATTTGACAGTTTTCCATAAAAATCATTTGATATTACTATAATATCTTCCTCAGAAGCTTCATTAAATAACTTTAATTCATCTGCTGACGAAAGTTTATAGTTTTCTTTATAAAAGTCAAAGATTTTTTTATTGATTTCGGCATCGATGTTAGTTGTAGAATCTAGTTTTTCGTATTGTTCAAGGAAAAAGTCTTTAAGTTCTTCTTCCATATCTTCTACTTCTAAAACACCTCTACCATATTTTTTGGTATTTTCCCAAATGTTTTGATATATATGAATAAATTCACATATCTTTGGGATATCCCGCATTGTTTCACAAGGTTTATATGTTGCCATATTTTTCCCTTCCTTCTTACTTTTAATTAAAGGTAAGAATTTTCTTTGGCATTATACCTCCTCCATTGTATTTTGCCTTAGAAATTTCTAACTTTTATGCTTGTAATTATATCATTACATAAATATTTTGTCAAATTTTATGTTAAGTATTTTCACTTTATATAAAGTGCAACACGGAACGTAATGTAGTAGGTAGGTGACGAAGGAGTACTTCCGTTACGCCTCATTGCAGGACAATCCGAAGCATTTTCGCCGCAATTGCCTCCACGTACAATATTCATTTCATTTGTCCACTCCCACACATTTCCTGCTAAATCATATATATTTTTCTTTTTCGTAAATTCACTTTCTCCTGTTCTTAATATACCTGCTGTATTTGCAGGCTTATTTCCAGTCTTCCAACCTTCATTAGTCATTTTTTTACCATTTAAACTATAATCCCAATATCCACTTATTCCTGTTACTTCTACATCTTTATAATTTCCCCAAGCATTTTCTGTTGTTTGAGTTTGTACATTGATATCATTATTTTCAAACCACTTCATTACTGTATCCCACATTGTTCCTGTTACTAATACACTTTGTACTTCATTAGTTTTATACATACTCTCTGCTCTTTCTTTTGCATTATAATAACTTATATAGTTCCAAGGCATTTGTCCTTGTTTACTTAATGGTTTTACATCTTTTATTGTTTCAGTATTATTTCTATCATCATATAGTAATTCTGTTCCTGCCTCGTATCTTCCTATATAAAAGCCTCCACAATTTCCTATTTGTTTTTCTTCGCACTCTTTTATTTTGTCTTGTGAAGTATTTTCTTCTTCACTTAACATTGGCAATGTATCATTAGGTATTTCACTTACTTTTACAGATGTTAAACTTCCATCCCATTTCTCATATTTTGGAACTTTATTTTTTGTATATTCTCCATTTATATCTTCTCCAACATACGCTGGCACCCATACAAATTGGTTTCCTTCTTTATCTTCTATTACAAGTCCATCATTCCATCCATCTACTGTTTCTCCATCACTTGATTTCCAACTTGCTCCGTCATTTGATGTTTTAAATCCTACTGGTATTATTGGGTTATTATATGTAGACTTTTCGCTTCCTGTTATTGTTTTATTTTCTTTTCCCTCAGTATTATCTAATATTCCAAATTGTGTTTGAATTTTTAATGTTAAATCGTCTAGTTGTTTTACTTCATCCTCTGCTTTTGCTTGATATGTATCTACTGCTTTTTGTGAATTGTCTATTATCCCTGTATGTAACACTATACTTAATGTTACTCCTGCTAATATTAACAATACTATTATTGTTATAACTAGCGCAATTAGCGTTATACCTCTTTCTTTTAAATTTTTTCTTTTCATTTTTTTCTGTTCCTCCTTTAAAATTTTTTATTTCACACATTTCATAATTAAATTATAAAAAAACACAAAAAGAGCCAATTTATTTATATGCGTAATGGTATTACTAACATATAAACAAAGTTGACTCTGTTTATTTTTCTTATTAAATTTAATTTTGAGACTAAAAATGACGCAATTATTCTATCTACTAAACATATTGTGTGTGTGTGTGTGTGTGTGTGTGTGTAGAGTACCAACGGTTTCAAGACTTGCTATCATTTTTATTTCTCCCTTCTTTTGT
>CANRES010000055.1 GCA_947629625.1 uncultured Clostridia bacterium
GGTTTAGGGTTTTACATATTCAAAGTGTGTAAATATTTTAAGTCCTGTGCGTCTGCCAGTTCCGCCACATCTGCATTTTGGTAACTGACAATAAAGATTATACTATTATATTTTTTAAATGTCAATACTTTTTTCAAAAAAAATAAAAGGAATTAAATTCCTTTTATTTTTCTTTTATTAATAAAAATTATTTTTTATTTACTAAATCTTTTAATGCTTTACCAGCTTTGAATACAGGAGCTTTTGAAGCAGGTATTTTTATTTCTTCTTTAGTTTGTGGGTTTCTTCCTTTTCTAGCTGCTCTTTTTCTTACTTCGAAAGAACCAAATCCAACTAATTGGATTTTATCTCCTTTTACTAATGTTTCTGTAACAACTTCTGTAAAAGCATTTAAAGTTGCTTCAGCGCTTTTTTTTGTTTCTCCTGTTTTAGCAGCCATTGCTGCGATTAATTCTGATTTGTTCATCTAGATTACCTCCTAAAATTATTCGCGTAAATAGGTATGTATGAACACTTTCCTATCTACTATTAGGAATATTCGTCAAAGTTGTACAAAATCCTTCTTTTTTTTTAATTTATTTTCTTTTATATTCTTACTCTTTCTAAGTTTTTATGTTTTTTGTCTAAAAGTTTACAATTTTATTTTTGATTTTTTCCATATATACCAATGGTTTTAAGCATTTTATATATATTGTTTCCACCCGGTAAAGATAATATTTCTTCATCATTAAAAATTTTAAAAAATATTACTAAAATACCATAAATCACAATAGCAAATACTAAACTAATTATAAAAGCCAATTTATAAAAGAAATAATTTAAAAGAAAATAATATAATTTAAATGATAATACCCCCATTATACAAGTAACCATTAAAGGCTTAAATATATATTTAACAAAATTTAATTTCAAATTAATAAACTTATTTAAAAATATAAATTCAATTACACAAACTATAACATTATTAATTATAGAAGCAATAGCAGCACCATTAACACCTATACTAGGAATCCTTATAAGAACAATATTTAAAATAAGTTTTGCAATTAAACCAACACCTGCTGCTAACATTGGTACAAATACCTTACCTAACCCCTGTAAAGCCCCATTTAAAGTTTGAGTTATAACTACAAAAATTATAGTAATAGAACTTATCGCCAATAACTCTGCTCCACTTATAGCATTTGGAAATAATAAACTAATTATTTCATTAGAAAAAATACATAAGCCAATAGTACAAGGTAACCCAATTAATATAGTAATAAGTAACGAATATGAAATTTTATTTTGAATAGTTTTTGTATCATTTATAGCCAAAGCAGAAGATATTACCGGTACTAATGCAGTTGCAAAAGCAATATTAAATGACATCGGTAAAGTAATTATAGTATCTACTTTTCCGCTTAATATTCCATACTGAATGATTGCATCTTCTTCATTTAAAAAAGTTTTTAAAGATCTAATAACAGTAATTGAATCAATATTTTTATTTAAAGATGTTAAAATAGCAGTAAATGCAATAGGAATAGATACCAATAATATTTGTTTTAAAATAACTATAATTCTTTCTCTTTTATATTTTACCTGTAACCTATTCCCTATTATTTTATTTATATTTGATTTATAATATAAAATTAAATATAAAAAAGTTAAAACAATAGAAAAAGTAGTGGCAAGATTAGCCCCAGCAGCCATTAAAGTTGTATTTATACCTTTTACTACAACAACTAATTCTACTATTAAAATAGTAAATAATGTCTTAAAAACCTGTTCTAATATTTGAGATTTAGCAGTAACAGATATCTTTTCAATACCATTAAAATATCCTCTTATAACAGATATAATTGATACAAAAAATAATGAAGGTGATAGCGCAACTAATGTAATTTCTGCTTCTGGTATTTGTAAAACAACATTAGCAATAAAATTAGCACTAAAAAATAATAACAATGTTCCAAATAAACCAATTAATGCAAATGTTATAAAAGATACTTTAAATACCCTATTTGCAGCCCTATAATTTCCAACCGCAACCCTTTCAGAAATCAATTTCGAAATAGCATTAGGAACACCAACAGAAGATAATGTTAGTAATAAAGCATAAATTTGATATCCACTACTATAAATAGCATTACCCGTATCTCCAAAACCTTCACGATTAGTAAGATATAATCTATAAACTAATCCTAAAATTTTTATAAAAATTTGAGAAATAATTAATATTAAAACACTTATAAAAAAAGTTTCTTTTTTATTCTTTTTACTTTTCATTTTACTCCTTTTTTCTAATTATATTAAGTAAAATTTAAAATAATACTTCCCTATTTAAAAGAACAAATTACGCTATTAAATATTAACTTATTACTACTTTTATAAAAATAACAAAGATTTATTTAGTAAATTTTTATTAATTAACTATAATTTTTATTAAAAATTACATAAAATTATACATTTTTTGCCTAAAACTCTTGTTTTTTTTTCAATTTTGTAAGATAATATATATGTATAAAAGTTTTTAAATATAAAATCTTTTACAATCTCATAAAATGAAAGTGGTGAACTTTTTGAAATATTTAGATAAACTATTAAAAATTTTAAAAACAGATAGAAATACTTTTTTTACATATATATTTACAATTATAACTGCTTATATAGTAGTAGATAGATTAGTAGAATTGTTATTTATATGTTTTACAGGTATGTCAGTATCATATTGGGGACCAATACAATACACACTAGCACTTGCTTGTCCAGTATTTGCATTTTTATTTTCAGGTTCCTCATCTTATGCAAAATCGGATGTTACTAAATTAAGTTTATTCTATTCTTATGTAATAGCAATATATTTAGTAGCATTATCAATGTTCGACCAATGGCTTAATATGATAGAATGGCTACTACTAACCTCACTACCAAACTATGTAGAATTTATTAGTAATTTCTATAACTTAGTACAACCTGCATTTAGAATGGCAGCATTTTATTTACCATTAACAACAGCATATCCATTATTCAAATGGTTGTATATGAAAATTAATGATACAAAAGATATTAGAGATTCTATTGCAGACTATACTGGTATAGATTTATCAGATAAAAAAACAGGTTGGGGACCATATACATGTGAAATTACATTAGGACCAGATAAAGAAACATCAAAAATAGTAAAAATACCAGAAATTAGAAGATTTGAATCTTTATTAGTAGTTGGTGTGTCTGGCTCTGGTAAAACCTCAATGATATTTGAGCCAATGATTGCCAAAGACCTAGAAAAAAAGAAATTTTTTAGAGATATATCAAAAGAAATGGGATTTACAGCATTAAAAACAGGTATAGCAAGTTTAAATTGTCCTTACGATAACGATTACTTAAATCAAAACTTCAATTTAAATATGATACAAGCAACATCAGGAAAAGAAAAAATATTCAAAACATATTTAGGAAAAATGATTTTAAGTGATTCTAATAATATTACATATAAAAATATAGGATTAACATATTTATCACCTGATTTTGAATCAACTTCACACATCATAGAGGTTGCAAAAAATATGGATATACCAGTTAATTTAATAGACCCTGCATATCCAGATTCACCAGGTTTAAATCCATTTATATATGATAATCCATCAGCAACAGCAGTAGCAATTTCTTCAGTATTAAAAGGAATGTATACATCAACTCATACAGATGTTGAAGAAGCATTTAGAGAAAATATTACAATGCAAGCAGTAGAAAATCTTTCAATATTATTAAAAGAAATGTACCCAAGATTACATGATGGTTTATTACCTAACTTAGAAGATTTACTAGAATTACTTACAAATTTCAATTTAGTTGAAGATATGTGTAAACAATTAGAAGAAATACCTGAATTAGCAGAAAAATATAAAATGCAATTAAATTACTTTAAAAAGAACTTTTATAGTACAGGAACAGGTAGAGCAGATACAGAAAAATATGTTTATTCTGCTACAACTCAATTAGATAATTTATTAAGAATATCTAGTGTTAGAAATATACTTTGCAATAGAGTAAACAATATAGATTATGATAAAGCACTTGCAAACGGAGAAATTACACTTATTTGTACAAGACGTGGAGATTTAGGTGCAACTGCTCATAAAGCATTTGGTTTATTCTTCTTATTAATAATGCAATATTCAATATTAAAAAGACCTGGAAGTGAAAGAACAAGAATACCACATTTTCTATATATAGATGAATTTCCAGACTTTATATGCCCTTCAACAGATTCAATATTTACTTTATATAGAAAATATAGAGTTGGAACTATTATTTCAGCACAAAACTTAGGTCAATTAGGAGATGAAAAATCTTCAAAGAGACAGACAATTTTAGCAAACTGTGCTTCAAAAATAGTATTTGGTAATAACACACCAGAAGACAACAACTGGTGGACATTAGAACTTGGAGAAAAACGTGAATGGAAATTTACAAATAATTATGATACTGAAAAAGGTGAATACGATAAGAAATTAGGCGGAATTGTTTATGGATACAAGGCAAATTATACAGCAGGTAAAATTCAATCATTGAAATTTAAAAACTGTATGTATAAAGTAAAAGACATGAAGGGTAAAAATATTGTTGGTACTTTAAAACTTGATTTCTTAGAGTCTAAATATAAAGAAAAACAAGAATCAAAGAAATATGACTTTACTAAATTTACAAATGGAATTGTAACAGATAGTAAACCTAAAAAATCTAAGAAAACAACTTTAACTACTAGTGATACAGATAACAATGATTTTGAAATTGACCCAATTAAAACAGATACTACTGATTCTAAATTCTTATTTGATAATGAAGATGCAATTATATTTGATTTTAAAAAGAGAGATAATAATTAAAAATATAACCCGTACATTAAGTGTACGGGTTTATATTTTTACTATATGATTTACTTGTATTACATCATCTAATAACATTCCATAAATAAATACTAAATTATTTTTTCTTATCTTTGAATATAAAAAATCTGCTATATCATCATATCCAAAAATTTTTATTACAGATTTATTATTCAACATAATTTTACATTTAGCAATTGAAGTAAATTTACTATTATATAAAAAATTAAATTCCACATTTGATACTATTTTTCCTATTGTAAAGCATAAATTCATAATATTTTCCTTACATAAAATATTCGTAAAAAATATACATTCGTTTAAACTACTAATATAAATTTTACTGTTTCATATTTACCTAAATTAGGAAGGAATAAACCCCTTTAATATCTAATACACTTTGTATACTGTCCGTAAACAATATAATCTAGAAAAATATTAGAGCCCAACACGGAAACCGATGTTGTTGTTAGAATTCGTAACGGCATTGTGATTGCGATAAGACGCTGGGTTGTTGTGACCGTAATTGTTGTAACTACCACCGCGATGAACACGGTCAGAAGAAACCGGTTTATCCCTAATTTCTTTATTTTATAATATACTATTTTTTAAATTATATACATTTGCATATTTTATATATCCAAAATGTCCACATAAATATTTTTTAGCTTCTTTACTTGTTAAATTTCCATTTTTTATTTTCAATTTTAATTTTTTTACTTTATTCTTAAACTTTCTTTTACCTTTATCTCTTAATTTTATTCTATATTCATTAATTTTATATCCACAAAAATTTACACCTTGTTTAGATTTAAAAATTTGTGTTTTCTTATTTAATTTTAAATCTAATTTTTCACTCAAGAATTTAGTTATTTTTTCTAATGCATCAATTGCTTCCTGTTTTGTCTTTACCAATAGTACACTATCATCCATATATCTAAAATAATATTTTATTTTAAGAATCTTTTTTATATATTGATCCACTTCATTTAAATATATATTAGCAAAAATTTGAGACGTATAATTACCTATTGGCAATCCTAATTCTTTATTTCCTGAATAAACAATTTGTTTTGTTATCCACATAACCTTTTCATCTTTAATTTTTCTAGATAAAATTTCAATTAAAATTTTTTTATTTATATTTTGAAAATACTTTGCAACATCCATCTTTAAAATATAATAATTGTTCCAAATTCTTTTACAATGTTTCATTTTTGCCTGTAAATCTAAGCATGCTCTATGCATTCCTTTTCCTGTTATACAAGCATAAGAAGTACTAATAAATTGAGTTACAAAATATTTTTTCATAAAACTATCAACATACCATCTATGTACAATTCTATCAATATACTTTGATTTTTCAATCTTTCTTATCTTAGGCTCTTTAACATAAAAAGAAGTATAGCCACCATGTCTATAAGTCATATTTTTTAATTGTAAATATAACCACATTACATATTCTTCTTGCTTTAAATTAAATAAAATCATTTCTCTTCTTAAATTTTTACCTTTTCTACTTTCTAAATGTGCTTTCATTATATTTTCATAAGACAAATTTTTATCATACTCATTCCTTAAAGTTTTTGCCATAATATTTTAATAAACCACCTATTATTTTTCCAATTTCTCCAATTAATTCAATAGAATAATTAAATTTTTTTGTATCTATCCAAGAATTTTTATACATTATTCTTAAAAGTATTCGTTGAATATTTAATTCAGCATCAATTTTATTTATATATTCAATTCTTTTATATTTATCAATTTTATTTAAATACACAATATATGATAACATTTTATACATTGAATTTTTATATTCATTTCCAATATTAAATTTTTCTGTTCTTGGTATTTTGAATATTACTTCAATCATATATTGCATATATTTCTCAGATTTCGGTATAAGTAATAATGTTTCCCCTTCATTACTTTTATTTATTTCCATTTAACATTTCCTCAATAATTTTTAAAGCATTATCTATATTTTTTACAATTCTATTATTAGATTGCCAACATGTTTTACAATCTAAACATTCTGCATTTTCTTCTATCATTTTTCCATTTACTCTTGCAATTTCTCTATATTCATTATTTACACTATTTTTATCATAATCATATACTACATAAGAATATCCTATTTTATTTAAATTAGGTATATAATTTTTAAAAGTATTTACTGGTATTCCACATTTGCATACTTTTTCTTGTATGCAAACAGGTTTTGAAGAAAATAATTTGTTTATTATAACTGCATCTTTCCCTACTGTTGAAAAAAATATACCACACCTTACAAATACAATATATCCTTTGTTTTCTTTTTGAAGTTTTCTTACTACATCTAAAAATTTCATATTTTGCTCCATTTCTCACACACACAAACAAAAAAGGTACCGTTTTTTTATTTTTGGTACCGTTTTTTTATTTTTGGTACCGTTTTTTTATTTTTGGTACCGTTTTTTTATTTTTGGTACCGTTTTTTTATT
>CANRES010000056.1 GCA_947629625.1 uncultured Clostridia bacterium
ATTAAATTTTCTTTTACAATCATTAATTTAATGTAATTTTAAAAATATAAAAATGATTGTAAATATATTATACGAGGGAGAAATTATATGAAAAATGATGGAAATAGTAAATTAAAATTAATAAGAAATATTGTAATAGTAATAATTGCATTAATATTAATAGCAGTAATATTTACATTTGCAAAAAACTTTATAAACAAAAAAGATGATGGAAAAATTGCAATGATAATAAACAATAAAGAAGTAACAGATAGACTAAAAAAAGACTTAATTATAGATGAAAAGGGTGTAATATATTTATCAAAAGAAGATATTGCAAACTTTTTTGATGAATATATTTATGTAGAAAATGAAACAAACGAAATAATTACTACTTATGGAACAAAAGTTGCAGCAATAAGTTTAAATCAAAATAAAATTACAATAAATGGAGCATCAAAAAATATACTAAGTTCAGTTATGGAAAAAGATAATACATATTATTTACCATTTTCAGATATGGCAGATATATATAATGTAGATATAAACTTTATTCAAAGTTCAAATATAATTACAGTAGATTCATTAGATAGAGAACAAATAAAATATACTGCAAGTAAAAATTTATCTGTAAAAACTAAAACAAGTGTAATATCAAGAACAATAGATAAAGTAAAAAAAGGTCAAAAAGTAATATATATAGATTCATTAGATAAAGGTTGGGCAAAAGTAAGAACAGAAAATGGAAAAATAGGTTATGTAAAAGAGAATAAATTAGCAAACAAAATATATGTTAGAGAAAATTTAGAAGCAGAAAAAGAAAATAAAAAAATAAGTTTAGTATGGGATTATTTTTCAGAATATGCAAAAGCACCAAATAGAACAGGAACAACTATAAACGGAGTAAATGTTGTTTCACCAGCATTTTTCGCATTACAACAAGGTGGAACAGGTGAGTTGTTTGATAATGTTGGAACAGCAGGAACAGATTATATAAATTGGGCACATTCAAATGGATATGAAGTATGGCCTATGGTATCTAATAATTCATATAAAGATACTACTTCAACAATATTAAATAGTTATACAAACAGACAATTATTAATAGAAAATATAGTAAATATGGCAATTAAATATAAATTAGATGGAATAAATATTGATTTTGAATATATGTATCAAGCAGATAAAGACAAGTTTTCAAGATTTATAATAGAATTAGAGCCAAGATTAAAAGAAATAGGAGTTACACTATCTGTTGATGTAACAGCACCAGATGGCAGTGCAGACTGGTCATTATGTTATGATAGACATATAATAGGAAATGTTGCAGATTATATTATATTTATGGCTTATGACCAATATGGAACATCAAGTGTTAAAGCAGGAACAACAGCAGGATATAATTGGGTTGAAACAAATATAAATAAATTTGTAGGAGTACAAGAAGATGTACCATCTAATAAAGTTATATTAGGAATACCATTTTATACAAGATTATGGAAGGAAGATTCAGAAGGAAATATATCTAGTGAAACAGTGAATATGAAGGCAGTTGATATTGTTTTACCAGCAGATGCAGAAAGAGTTTGGGATGATACATTAAAACAAGATTATGTTGAATATGAAAGAGAAGGATATAAATACAAAATGTGGGTTGAAGACGAAAAATCAATTCAAGCAAAATTATCATTAATGCAACAATATGAATTAGGTGGAGTGGCATTTTGGGAGAAAGATAGAGAAATAGAAAATATATGGAGTAGTGTTGCGGAGGTTATAAAAAATTGAGTAATAAACAGGAAATAGAAGAACAACAAAAATTTATAGAAAAAGTAAAAGAATATACAAAAAATAAAAACTACAAATATTTTATATTAACAATGGGTTGTCAATTAAATGAAAACGATTCTGAAAAAATTTGTGGAATGCTAGAAAAAATGCTATTTCAAGAAACAAAAAATTATGAAGAAGCAGATATAGTTTTATTTAATACGTGTTGTGTTAGAGAAAATGCAGAGGACAAGTTATTTGGAAAATTAGGAGAAATAAAAAAGATAAAAGAACAAAGAGGCACAATAGTTGCAGTTGGTGGTTGTATGATGCAAGAACAACATATTGTAGAAAAAATTAAAAAAAGTTATCCTTTTTGTGATATAATATTTGGAACACATACCTTACATAAATTGCCAGAAGACATATATAATGTTTTAAAAGAAAAGAAAAAAATAAAAGACATTATAGATATAGATGGAGAAGTTTATGAGGGTTTACCAATAAAAAGAAATGATAACATAAGAGCATCAGTAACAATAATGTATGGTTGCAATAACTTTTGTAGTTATTGCATAGTACCTTATGTTAGAGGTAGAGAAAGAAGTAGAAATGCGTCAGATATAATAAGAGAAATAAAGGAATTATCAAAAGAAGGTTACAAAGAAGTAACACTATTAGGTCAAAATGTAAATTCATATAAAGGAAATGAGGAAGATTTAGAATATCCAAACGTAAAGAACTTTGCAGATTTATTAATGGAAATAGAAAAAATCGATGGAATAGAACGAATAAGATTTATTTCACCACACCCAAAAGATTTTACAGATGATGTAATAGATGTAATTTCAAAATCTAATAAAATATGTAAAATAATACATTTACCATTACAAGCAGGTAATAATGAAGTATTAAAAAATATGAATAGAAAATATACAAAAGAACAATATTTAGCATTAGTAGAAAAAATGAAGAAAAAAATACCAAATATTGTATTTTCAACAGATATAATAGTAGGTTTCCCCGGTGAAACAGATGAACAATTTGAAGATACATTAGATGTTGTAAGAAAAGTAAAATTTGAGCAAGTATATATGTTCATATATTCTAGAAGAGTAGGAACAAGAGCAGATAAAATGGAAAACCAAATTCCAGAAGAAATTAAACACAAAAGATTTAATAAACTAAAAGAATTAGTAGAAAGCCAGATTTCTGAAAATAATAAAAAATATATTGGAACTATACAAAAAATATTAGTAGAAGGAAACAGTAAAACAAATGACACTATGCTTACAGGTAGAACTGAAACCAATAAAGTAGTAAACTTTAAAGGAGATAAGGAGTTAATAAATAAAATAATTCCAATTAAAATTACAGAAGACTGCCAATGGTATTTAAAGGGAGAAATCTAAAAGGAGGCAAAAAATAATGGCTGAGTATTCACCTATGATGCAACATTATTTGAATATGAAAGAAGAATACAAAGATTGCATATTGTTTTATAGACTTGGTGATTTTTATGAAATGTTTTTTGAAGACGCCATAACTGCTTCAAGAGAACTAGAATTAACATTAACAGGAAAAGACTGCGGTCAAGAAGAAAGAGCGCCAATGTGTGGCGTACCATTTCATGCAGCAGAAGTATATATATCAAAATTAATTGAAAAAGGTCATAAAGTAGCAATATGTGAACAATTAGAAGATCCTAAAACAGCAAAAGGAATAGTAAAAAGAGATGTTATAAGAATTGTAACACCGGGTACAGTAATTGAATCTAATTTATTAGACGAAAAAAAGAATAATTATATAATGGCAATATTTAAAAAAGGAATATACTTTGGTATATCAATGTGTGATGTATCAACAGGAGATTTATTTGCTTCTGAAATTAAAGAAACAAACAATTTTCAAAGATTATTAAATGAAATTGCAAGATATTCACCAGCAGAAATAATTGTAAATGAAAATATGTTTATGTGCAAAGAAGAAATAGAAAAAATAAAAGAAAGATTTGAATGTTATATATCAACATTATCAGAAGATAAATTTGAAGATAATATAGAAAATATAAAAGCAAATTACAAAATAGTAGATGATGAACAAAATGAAATAAAAAATGTAGAAGATAGAGCATTTGCTATAACTGCAACAAATGGTTTAATGTTTTATCTTCAAGATACGCAAAAAATTAAATTAGAACATATAAATACAATAAAATTATATAATACAACTAAATATATGTCCTTAGATTTAAGTGCAAGAAGAAATTTAGAATTGACTGAAAGAATGAAGGATAAAAGCAAGAAAGGGACATTATTATGGGTATTAGATAAAACATCAACATCAATGGGAGGTAGAGCCCTAAGACGTTGGATAAATGAACCTTTAATAGATGTAAAGGAAATTAATAAAAGATTAAATGCAGTAAAAGAAATAAAAGAAAATATGATATTAAAGGGAGATTTAATAGATGCATTAAAAAAGGTATATGATATTGAAAGATTAATAGGAAAAATATCTTATGGAAATGCAAATGGTAGAGATATGATTTCTTTAAAAAATTCTGTATCTCAATTACCAAATATTAAAAATATATTATCAAATACAAATTCAGAATTACTACAAGAGTTATATAAAGAATTAGACGAATTACAAGACGTAAAAGAGTTAATAGATAAAGCAATAATTGATGAACCACCAATTTCTGTAAAGGAAGGTGGAATAATAAAATTAGGATATAATCAAGAAGTAGATAGATTAAAAAGTATAACAACAGATGGAAAAAAATGGTTAATAGAATTAGAAGCAAAAGAAAAACAAAATACAGGAATTAAAACATTAAAGGTAGGTTTTAATAAAGTTTTTGGATATTATTTTGAAGTTTCAAAATCATTTGTAAATCAAGTTCCAGAAAGATTTATTAGAAAACAAACTTTAACAAATGGAGAAAGATATATAACAGAAGAATTAAAAAAATTAGAAGAAGATATATTAGGCTCAGAAGGAAAATTAATAGATTTAGAGTACAATATATTTGTAGAAATTAGAAATAAATTGACAAAACAAATATTAAGAATACAACAGTCTGCAAATGTTATTTCAATATTAGATGTTTTAACATCATTTGCAACAGTTGCAGAAGATTTAAACTATACAATGCCAATAGTAGATAATAGCGGAGAAATAAACATAAAAGATGGAAGACATCCTGTTATAGAAAAAATGTTACCAACAGGAAGTTTTATACAAAATGATACATATTTAAATAAAGATAATGATAGATTATCAATAATAACAGGACCAAATATGGCAGGAAAGTCTACATATATGCGACAAGTAGCATTAATTACACTTTTAGCACAAATAGGTTGCTTTGTACCAGCAAGTTATGCTAAAATAGGTATAGTAGATAAAATATTTACAAGAGTTGGTGCATCAGACGATTTAAGTATGGGACAAAGTACATTTATGGTTGAAATGATGGAAGTTGCAACTATTTTAAAAGAAGCAACAAGCAATAGTCTAGTTATATTAGACGAAATAGGTAGAGGAACTTCAACTTATGATGGACTATCTATTGCATGGGCAGTAGCAAGTTTTATAGCAGATAAAGAAAAATGTGGTGCAAAAACTTTATTTGCAACACACTATCACGAATTAACAGAATTAGAAAATAAAATAGAAGGCGTAAAAAATTATTCAATAGCAGTAAAAGAAAAAGGAGAAGACATCATATTTTTAAGAAAAATAGTTGAAGGTGGCACAGATGAAAGTTATGGAATACATGTTGCAAAACTTGCAGGAGTTCCACAAGCAGTTATAAAAAATGCAAATGAAATATTAAGAACATTAGAAAGAAAAAGTGCATTATCAAATAAAGTACAAGAAAAAGAAAATAAAAAAGTTTCAACAGGTCAATTAGATATGTATAATTATAAATTAGCAGAAATAGCACATCAAATAGATAAAATAAATTTAAATGAAATTACACCAATAGATGCGTTAAATATCTTAGTAAAATTAAAAGAAAGTGCATCTTAAAAATTAGGAGGTATAATAGATGTCAAATGATAAGCAAAAAAGAAAGTTAATAATTTTAATAGCAGTTATCTTAGTAATAATTAATTTAATTGTATTTGGAATATTGTTTTTAGATTTATCTAAATATATATGGCCAGAAGAACCTACTGAAATACCAGAAGATGGCAGTTATAAATTATCTGCTGATGGAACAGTAAATATTGATGGTGTAATATATAAATTAAAAGAAGATAATAATTTTATGGTTTTATCTTGTGAAAATACAGTAACATCTGTTGATATATTAGATAGAATAAATGCAACAGATGAAGGAACTGTTAATGAAATAGGAGAAAGCGCTTTTAAAGACTGTACGCAAGTAACTCAAATAAATATTCCTTCTACTGTAACAAAAATAAATAGTTATGCTTTTAATAATTGCAAAAATTTAACAACAATTACTATACCATATAGCATTACAGAAATAGGTGAATCTTGCTTTATAGATTGTACAAGTTTAACAAGTATTAAAGTTCATGTATCAAATCCAAATTTTAGTGAACAAAATGGTGTTTTATATGATATAGAAGGAAAAATATTATATGCTTATCCTTATAAAAAAACAGATGAATCTTATATGCTTTCAGATTTTGTAGAAAGTATAGAAAATAGCGTGTTTAGAGGTTTTGAAAATTTAAGAAGTGTTGCATTACCAAAGAATTTAACTAATTTAGGAGAAAGTGCTTTTGAAAATTGTATAAACTTAGAAAATGTATATATACCTGCAAGTGTTGAAACTATTGGAGAAAATGCTTTTGAAAATTGTAATATAAATTTAGTAATTTATGGAGAAGAAGGTTCTTATGCTCAAACTTATGCTACTGAAAATGGTATAACATTTAAATCTGCTAGTGAGTGGCCAATTACTACAAATACAGAGCCAACACAAAATGATAATGACACAGAAGAAAATGAAACGGAAGAAAATGATAATAATGAGGAAAATAATAATACAGTAAACGAAAATACTGTTGATAATAATATTACAGAAAATGTAACTGAACAACCAGAATCATCAGATAATACTACTAGAAATGTAATAGAAATATAAAAAATCGCACATCGGGGACGCGCACATTGGGGACGTAAAAAATGTGCAAATATAGAACATAAATAATTAAAAAAACTATTGACAAATTAATAAAGTTTGTATAAAATAAAAAAGTAAAAAGAAAATAAAACAAAAGAAGGGAGAAATAAAAATGATAGCAAGTCTTGAAACCGTTGATACTCTACACACACACACACACACACACACACACAATATGTTTAATAGATAGAATAATTGCGTCATTTTTAGCTCTAGAATTAAATTTAATAGAAAAAATAAACAGAGTCAACTTTGTTTATATGTTAGTAATACCATTACGCATATAAATAAATTGGCTCTTTTTGTGTTTTAAGATTAGTTTTA
>CANRES010000057.1 GCA_947629625.1 uncultured Clostridia bacterium
CGTATTTTGTGATAACCACCTTAGTTGATTTTAAAATTTTAAAACCGGACATTTCTGAAAGTCTTTAACATATTTTTACATAAAATTACAGTTAATCTATATATTTTTTAATTATTTTTTTTATTATTGTTTGTAAGTAATTTATTTAGTTTACGCAGAGACGCGTAGTATGGAAGCGAGTTAGAGACTGTAAGAGCATTGCTCTATACAGTCTCTTGTGAGACGACCAACAAGGAACAAGTCAAACTAAATAAATTACTTACAAATGGATAAATAATAAATATAATTAAATTTTCATGCTTAATTTTTTATTCATAAATTTTTCTTGGATTAAAACTTGATATTTCTTTTAGTTTTTCAAACATTTCTTTTTCTTGTGTTGATAGATTTTTTGGTACCATTACTTTTACTTCTGCAATTAAATCTCCTCTACCACCTTTTCCGTCTTTGTATCCTTTTCCTTGAATTGTAAGTTTTTCTCCACTTTGTATTCCTTGTGGTATATGTACTGTCGATACTTCGTCTATTCCATTTATTTTTGTTTTTGTTCCTAATGCCGCTTCCCATGGTGTTAAAAATAAATTTGTGTATATGTTGCATCCTTTTAATTTAAAGTTTTCTTTTTCTTCTATATGAATTTTTATGAATAAATCTCCATTTTTTGCACCGTTTATTCCTTGTTTTCCTTGTCCTATTAATCTTATTTTTTCATTTTCTCTAATTCCTGCTGGTACTTTTATAGAAAAGTTTTTCATTTTTCCATCTATTGTTCTTAATGATATCTTTTTCTCTATTCCATAAAAGCCTTCCTCCATTGAAATATTTATTTCTGTTTCAATGTTTTCTCCTTTTATTTGTTTTTGTGCTTTTTTATTATTTGTGTTTTCTTTTTTGTCTTCTATTTCATTTATGTTTCCAAAAAACATACTAAATATTGTTTCTGGATTTTCTTTTTTATTTTTTGCTTTTTGTTTTCTGCCTATATATGTATTCCAACTTCTATCATATTTTCTTTTTGCAGAACTGTTTGATAGTGTTTTATATGCTTCATTTATGTCTTTAAATCTTTCTTCTGAGCTTTCACTAACGTCTGGATGATATAGTTTTGCTTGTTCTCTATATGCTGTTTTTATTTCTGCTTCTGTTACTTTATTATTTTCTAATCCTAATATTTTATAATAATCTTTGAAAATCATTATTCAACATCCTCCATATCTTATGGTTTTTATATTATATCAAGATATGGAGTTTTTTTCAATATAAAAAAGCAATAATTTTTATAAAAATTACTGCTTTTTTTGTCTATTTTCGTTTATTTACTTTTTATTGCATATAAATATAACATTCTAGGTTTCTTCTACCAAATTGTAATGCTTCATTGTGAGTTGAACAGAATACGTCTAATTTGTTATTTGAAATTGCTCCACCTCTATCTTGTACTACAAACCATCCACCATTTGGTTTATTGCTTAATGCAGGTATATATATTATTGTACCTATTGGATATGATTTTCCTGCTGCTAATGTATACCACGCAGTTGCTTTTGCTCCTGATGATGTGATTCCATTAGATTTTCCACAACATTGAGTACATGCACAATAAGCAGATGTGTTCATTGTTTTTACTATTGGTGTTATTCCTTCTACTTTTGATGCTAATGTGTTTGCAGTTACACTTGAGCCTACATTTATTGTTCTATCAATAGAACTTCTTGAAGATACAGTAGTTGATTTTGTTTGTACTTGTACGATTTTATCTACTGCTTCTTCTATTATTTCTTCGTTTATTACTGTTCTTTCTATTTCTATATCATTTTGATATTTTATTTTATAAGTAACTTTTTTTAATCCGTCTTTACCATTTTGTAATACCTTATTTGTTGTAATTGTTGAATCGTTTGAAACGTTTTTTGTTATTGTTTCAAATGGTATAACTACTTCTTCTACAACTATTTTTTCTACTATTGGTGAGTAGTTTCCTAATAATTGTTCTAATGATACTTGTTGATTTTCTTCTGCTAATTTTACTACTTCTGCTCCATCATTTGAAACTGTTGATATTGTAATTGTTTTAGTTTCAGATATTTCTGATTCTAAATTTGGTACTACATTTTCTTCTGGTAATATTACAATGTGGCTTTCTTCTAATATATCAGCAACTTTTGTTTTAGTTGTTAATACATCCATTTCATAATTGTTTGCAAATATTATTTTTACATTATTTATATTTGCACTAAAACCAAGAACTGTTATTCCCAAGGCTGATACCATTATTAATGTTATTACTAATATTTTCAATACTGGTAATGAAGCCTGTTCATTATTCTTCATAATTGGTTATCCCTCCTTCAAGCGACAAATCCATTATACTATATTTTTCTATAAATGTCAAATTTTGTTGTTATTTTTTTATCGCTTGTTTTATCTTCTAGTATAATTATATGATACAAGCCCTATTTTAATAACTATTTTTTTATCTTATATTAAATATTGTTTTTGCATTTTCATAAGTAATTTTTGCAATTTCTTCTGTTGTGAGTTTTTTTACTTCTGCTATTTTTTCTACTATATATTTTAAGTTTCTAGAGTCATTTCTTTTTCCTCTATTTGGCTCTGGTGATAGGTAAGGGCTGTCTGTTTCTATTAACATTTTATCTAATGGTATCATTTCTATTATTTCATTAGCATTTTTGGAATTTTTAAATGTTACTGTTCCTGATAATGATATATATATTCCTAATTTTAGTCCTTCTTTTACTAATTCTCTATTTAATGGGCAACAGTGAAATATTGCTCCGTTTTTTGGTGTTTCTATATTTTTTAGTATTTCTAATGTATCATTTACAGCATCTCTTGTATGTATTTGTATAGGTAAATTGTTTTCATTTGCTATTTTTATTTGTTCTATAAATGCATATTTTTGAAGTTCTTTATTTTCTTTGTTCCAATAATAGTCTAAGCCTATTTCTCCTACGGCTACTACTTTTTTACCTGGTATTAGTTGTTTTATAATTTCTAATTGTTCATCTATTTTTTCTTTATTTTCTGCTATGTCATTTGGTGATATTCCTACTGTTGAATACATAAATTCATATTTTTTTGACATTTCTATTGTTTTTTTAGATGTTTCAATATCCGCTCCTGCATTAACAAGCATTGTAACTCCACTTTCATATACTTGTTTTAGTATTTCTTCATAATCTTCACTAAATTTTTCGTCATTATAATGCGAATGTGAATCAAAGTATTGCATTTTCTTCTCCTTTAAAAATAGCAACTACATTTGCTACGGCATATTTTTTACAATGTGATAAACTTATATCTATATCTAAAATCTGTTCATAATTTTGTTTTAAAAATACTACATTAGGTCTTCCATTTATATCATTTATTATTTCCACATCTTGCCATGTAATACTATATTTATCTTCTAAAATTTTTGTTATTGCTTTAAATATTGCTTCTTTTGCTGCAAATCTTACTGCATAATGTTGATATTTCATTTTGTTTTTACTTTCACAGTACTGAATTTCTTTTTTGGTATATATTTTTTCTAAAAATTTTTCTCCTAATGAATCTATTGATTCTTGTATTCTTTCTATTTCAATAATATCTGTTCCAGTTGATATTTGCATTTTAGTGTACTTCCTTTTTAAAAATTTTACCTATAATACAATAACAATATAAAATCTACTAAATTTAATATTAATAAACCTAATAGTATTATAAATAGTATTTTATTTTCTTTTTTTGTTTTTTCTATTTCTAATTTTTGATATTCTACTTCAAATATGTTTTTTATTTCTTCTATTATTTCATCTAATTTTAATGTTTGTCTAAAACCGTTGTATAAATTATTTCCGTCTTCACTATTTGTTATATTATTTGGTATTAGTTCTGTTTTTAATTTCATATATTCTTCTTTTGCTTGTTGATTATTTTTATTTTGTTTCATATCTAATAATATTTTTTTTAAGTACAATTTTTCATATAATGTAATTATATATAAATATAGGTATTCATTTTCAAAATTTTCTAATAATGTTAAATAGTTATTTGTGTCTGTACTTGAACATAATAAGGTTATTCCATATTCTGTTATTCCTAATTTCATATATTTAAAGTTTGGCATTAAATCTGCTGATTCCATTTTTTTATTTACGTTATAATTGCTTGGCAATATTTGTGAATATTTTATAAATTCTTTTTCTAGATTTTCTGCTTGGTATTCATTGTTCCATTGTTCTTGTTCTATACATGAATACGAATAAGTATAAAATCTATTTGTATCTATTTTATTATTTATTGCTGCATTATCTGTGATTTCGTTTATAAATTCTGTAATTTTTTTCATATTTTCAAATGTATCTGTTTGTATTTTTATATTTTCATACTCTTTTAATATTCCAAACGCTGAGTTTATGTCTCTAAATTTATAGTTAAAATTTAATAAATCTGAAAAGTTTTTACTGTTTTCTATGTTAGTTTTTATTATTAAGAAACATAGACCACATTTAAAACACAATATATTTATTTTTGGTATTTGAAAGAATATTCCATTTTCTTCCCCAACTTTTCCTTGTATGTCTTGTTCTATTTTATAATTAAATAATATTGTGTTTTCTTCTATAATTTCTGTAATATTTTTATTATTGTTTTTGTTATTGTTAAAATCATTAAATATGTATTTTCTTATAGTTGGTAGAAAGAAATTATATAAATTTAGGTTATTTTCTTTTTTCCAATTTTTTAATTCACATTTTTTATCATTTATCAATTTTGATATATATTTGCTATAATTGTTTTTTTCTATTAAGTATGGATAAATAAAATATGTGTATTGGTATTTCATTTGTAATTCCATTTTCTTTTCCTTTCGATATGCTTTTACATATCTGTATAATATGCTGCATTTAAGTCTTCTGAAATATGATATTTTCCTATAAAGTCTATTTTTATATTATTTTCTAAATCGTATTTTGGTTCTACTATGACTTTTCCTTTTTCATTGATGCAACCCCATAATCCATTTTGTTTTACTGCTGCAAAATTATAATTGTTTAATTCTGTTGCATCGTCATAAATATAGTCTACTACTACTTTTCTATTTTTGTCTACAAATCCATATTTTCCATTGTTTTTACTTAAAAATATTTCATTGTTTGTTAATAGTTCTGTGTTATTTTTTTCTTCAAATTTAAAGTTGTAGTATTTGTATTCGTCTCCTATTCTTATTTTTATATATCCTTTTGTTTCATTTATTTCTGAAATTATTCCTGTTAATTTTAGGTTTATTTCATTATCATAAATTTTTGTTTCTATTTCATTTTCTTGCTCTACTTCTATCATGTCTGCTTCTTTTCTATATGTAATACTTGTATTTTCAAAGTCGATTAATGTTTCATTTTCTAAATTTATTAATCCATATTTTCCGTCTTTTTTTGCTATGTAGTAATTATCAAATGCACATTTTATTTCTTCATAACTTGGCTCTATTTTTTCTTCTCCTGATGTATTTACTATTCCATATTTATTGTTTTCTACTACTATAACATTTTCTCCATTGATTTCTGTAATATCATCATATTTTTTATCTAATACTACATTTTGGTCTTTATCTATTATTTGATAATTTCCATCTATTTTTACTACATATTTATTCGGACTGTATATTGATTTTATTTCTTCATATTTTGCTTCTAATATTATTTTTTTGTTAGTATCTATTACTCCATATTTATCTTCATTATTTTTTACTATATATCCATATTGATAATTGTTTTCTATTGCTGTTATTTCTTTATATTCTGTTGGTATTATTATATTTCCTGTTGTATCTACTAGCCCAACGTTTTCTCCTTGTTTTATTATTATGCTATTTTCTGTATCTTTTAAACTTTCTATTTCATCATAATTACAGTCTAATATTTGTTTTCCATTGAAGTTTACTAATCCGTATTTTCCATTTTTTTGTACTTTTAATACATTTGCTTCATACCATAAATTGTTGTTTTTATCGTAATTGTATATTGGCTCTACTTTTTCAAATTCTGTAAATATTTCTTTATTTTTTGCATTTAATACTTTTGTTTTATATGTGTTGTCTTCATAATTTACATCATATGTACATAAGAATACCGCTTCTGTTTTGTTTGGTATTATTATCATTTCATCGTATTCTGCTGGTATTATTATTTTTCCTTCTGAATCGATTATTCCCCATTTTTCGTTAGTATATACTGTAAAATAACTTGTAGTTTTTATTTTTTTGTCTGTGTCATTCTTTAATATCTTTTGTATTGCAAATATGAACATTATTATTACCAAAATTAGTACTATTACTGCTATTACTTTTTTTATGTTTAGTTTTGGTTCATCGTTATATCTTCTTCCTCTACTCATATATACCTCCATTATTTTTGCTAATTTTTATATACTATATCACATTTTTTGGAAATTGTCGACAGTATAGTGGTATTTTTATAAATTAAAAGAAAAAATAACTGCCTATATATTAATGATTAATATATTGACAGTTATTTTATTTTAAATTGAAATTTTACATTTTTTCAATTTCTTCTATTTCTTCTTTAGTTGCTCCTGTTACATCCATTATAGTTTCTATTGATAAGTTGCTTTTTAACATATTTTTTATTATTTTTATAGTGTTTTCCTTTTCTCCTTCTTTTTTCCCTCTCGCAAGACCTTTTGAAATTCCTCTTTCTTCTGCATAATCCATTTTCATTTGCATATCGATTTTTGACTGTATATAATTATCATATTCCTCTCTTGCTTGTTCATCTTGACTTAAATATTCTAATTGTTCATACGCTCTTTGTAT
>CANRES010000058.1 GCA_947629625.1 uncultured Clostridia bacterium
AAATTTATATAACATAATTTTACTTTTGTCAATAAAAATATTTCGACAATATTTTACATATTTTTACAATTTTAAAAGAAGCAATATAGTTTTATCTTTTATATTACTTCCTTCTTCATATATTATATTGTTTTTAATCTGCACATTTTTAACGTCCCCATGTGCATATTGTCAATACTTTTTCAAAAATTTTTGTTGCATTTTAAACGACACTTCCAGCATTTAAAACATAACTAAAAACTGTTTTACCTTATAATAAGTAAAGCAATTACAATTGCACCTAATACTACTCTATATATAGCAAATGCTTTGAAACTTCCTTTTTTTAAGTATTCTAATAAAAACTTTATTACTAATAATCCAACTATAAAACTTGTTAAAACACCTATAAAGAAGTTTAAACTAAAAACAAAATCTTTCATTTTATATAATGCAGCACCTGCAACTATTGGTGCAGATAACATAAATGAATATTTTGCAGCAGAAGTTCTATCTATTCCTAATAATCTAGCACAAGTCATTGTTACTCCTGAACGTGATACTCCCGGAATAAATGCTAAACTTTGAGATAGTCCTACTAAAAATGTTTGTTTAAATGTTAAGTGCTCATAATCTGTTGTAGATTTACATTTTTCATCTACTATGTATAGTATAATTCCCATTACAATTAATGCTATTGCAATTATTAAAGGTTTTGTTAATATGTCTTCCATAAATTTATCTAGTATAAATCCAATTATTGCTCCTGGGATTGTTGCTATTACTATGTACCAAAACATTTTTCCTTCAAATGTTTTTTCTTTTTTTACAACTTGTTTATATCCTCCAACTATTAAATTTATCCAATCTTTAAAGAAAAATATTGCTATTGCTAAAAGTGTTCCAACATGCAATGCAACATCAAATGCTTCAAATGCAGTATTAAATTCTGCTGATGATGTCCAATTAAATATCCATGGTATTAAATTTAAGTGTGCTGAACTTGATATTGGTAATAATTCTGTTAATCCTTGTACTATTCCTAAAATTATTGCTTGAAATAAACTCATATTAATTTCTCCTTTTTATCCTATTTCTAAAATATTATATATTGTTTCTTTTATATATTTTGCAGATGTTACTGGTGCTACTTTTCCCGGTAAAGATAATGCCCAAACAAATTTTATATTTCTCTTTTTTATTTCCTGCTTATCTACTCCACCCGGATTAGATGCTAAATCAATTACTAAACAGTCTTCTTTTAATTTATCTAAATTACTTGCATCTAAAACAATACTTGGTATCGTATTTATTATTACATCAAATTTATTTAGATTTTCGTTTAGTTTTTTAATATCAATTGGTGTATAACCATAAGCCTGTATCCATGCAAGATCATGTGGTTTTCTTGCTTCGCAATATACATTTGCACCAATTCCTAATAACATTTTTGCTAAGACTTTTCCAATTCTACCAAATCCTAAAATTAAAACATTACTACCACATAAAGTTATTTCTGTTTGCTCCATAGCAATTTGTATTGCACCTTCGGCAGTAGATATAGAATTTAACACACTTAATTCTTCTCTTTTTAATATATCTATTATTTCTACATTATTGTTTTTTAATAATTCATATATATTATCTCTAATTGCTCCTGCTATAAATGTTTTATTTTTTAATTCTTTTGTTAACTCTTCTATTTGTATTTCATTATTTGAAAATGTTGCATTTATTGTTTTACCATTACTTGAAAATGGTACTGGTCCTATTATTATATCTGCACTTTCTACTAATCCTTTTATTGTTTCACATTGTATTATATTTTCTTGTTTATCTAATCCATAAGTATATACTGTATTTCCATCTTTTGCTAGCATTTCTGCTAATTTTTTTATTCTTAAATCTCCACCTATTATTGATATTTTTTTATTCATTTAATTTTACCACCATCCTTTGTATAATTATATATATTTTTTTTATTTTTATTCTCTTTGTTTTTCAATATTATTTTCCTTTACATTTTCCATTTTTACTGTATTTATATTAAACTTTCCAACTATTCCATAGGTTTCTTCTAGATGTTTAAATACTTCTTTTTCTTTATTTGTAAAGGTTGTTGTTCTTTCTTGAATATCTTCTTCATCTATATTATTGCATCTTATACTACCTTTTATTGGTATGAATATTGGCTCTTCTAATGCTGTTTTTATGTAAAAACTGTCTAATTCAATTGCTAAATTTACAAAGTTTATGGCTTTTTCTTTTTCACCTTTTAACATATATATTTTTGCAAGATTATAATATGCCATTGGTGATATTTCATCACTATTTAAACTTAAATTGAAGAATTTTTCTGCTTCTTCTAACTCTCCTGCTAATAAATTAATTTGTGCTATATCATAGTGTGCATTGTATAATAATGTGTTAAGTTCTGCTGCTTTTTGATAATATGATTTTGCATTTGTAAAATCATTTAACATTGTATATACCATTCCTAAGTTATAGTAAATAGCATAATTATTTTGATTATATTTTAAAGCATTCATATATGTGCTTAATGCTTCTTTGTAATTACCCATATCACATAAAATATCACCTAATAGTTCTGTTGCTTTATAAAATTCTGGTTGTTTTTTTAATAAATTTGTAAGTATTGTTACTGCTTCATCTTTTTTATCTAAATCGTTTAAAAGATATGCAATTTTGTAATATGAATTATAATCTTTTTTATTGTTATCTACTGCCTTTATATATTCGTCTATGGCTTTTCTCATTCCGCCTTCTTTTTCGTATATTTCTGCTAAAATTTTGTGTCCTAAATAGCTATTCTTGTATTTTGTAACTAATTTTATTAATATACTTTTAGCTGTTTTTGAGTTATTAAATATAAGTAATGCTTTTGCAGATATTATATATGCAATTTCAATACAGTTTACTCCTTTATATTCTGCAATTATTATACATAATGGTAAAATTATTGCTAATAAATACATGATTATTTTTAGAATTAATGCTATTTGTATTCCAAAAATTATTCCTATAAAACTTATTGCTATCCCTACTGCTTCTAGTAGTAATATTGCAAGATATGTTGTGTCATTTCTTTTTACCATTTTAAAAAATATTATTATGAATAAAGAAAATGCTAATAAGTTGAATATTATTTTTTCCATCATTTTTAATGACTCCTCTTCAATTTATCCTTCATTTTATTTTATTCTTTTGTTTTTACATCTACTTTTATATGAATTTCCCTTAATTGTTGTTCTGTAACTTTTCCCGGTGCATCCATTAATAAGTCTTGTGCTTTACTATTCATTGGGAATGCTATTACATTTCTAATAACTGGTTCATCTGTTAATAACATTATCATTCTATCAACACCAGGTGCTATTCCTGCATGTGGTGGTGCACCATATTGGAATGCGTTAAATAGTGCTTGGAATTTTTCTTCTATAACTGATTTATCATATCCTGTTATTTCAAATGCTTTTATCATTATTTCAGGGTCATGATTTCTAACTGCTCCAGAAGATAATTCTATTCCATTACATACTATATCGTATTGGTATGCTAGTATATCTAATGGTTCTTTTGTTTTTAATGCTTCTAGCCCACCTTGTGGCATTGAAAATGGGTTATGGCAAAATTCTAGCTTTCCTTCGTCTGATAATTCATACATTGGGAAATCTACTATCCAACAGAATTTAAATACATCTTGTTCTAATAAATTTAATCTATTTCCTAATTCTATTCTTATTTGTCCTGCTAATTTTTCTACTATTCCAGGTTTTTCTGCTATAAAGAATATTGCATCATTTGGATTTGTATTTGTTTGTGTTAATAGTTTTTCTCTTGATTCATCATCTATAAATTTTGCAATTGGTCCTTGTAATGTTCTATCTTCATTTACTTTTAACCATGCTAAACCTTTTGCTCCACATTCATTTATTGCAAATTCTGTCATTCCATCAAAGAAACTTCTTGGGTTATCACAGCAATTTGGCACAGATATTATTCTTACTGTTTTTCCTTTGAACGCATTAAATTCTACATTTTGAAATATTTCTGTAACGTCTTGAATTATTAATGGGTTTCTTAAATCTGGTTTGTCTGAACCATATTTTAACATTGCATCTCTATATGCAATTCTTGGGAATGGATATTCTGCAACTCTTTTATTTGAAAATTCTTTAAATGTATTATATATTACTTCTTCCATTACTGAAAATACATCTTCTTGTGTTGCAAATGCCATTTCCATATCTAATTGATAGAATTCTCCTGGTGCTCTATCTGCTCTTGCATCTTCGTCTCTAAAACATGGTGCTATTTGGAAGTATTTATCTATTCCTGATACCATTAATAGTTGTTTAAATTGTTGTGGTGCTTGTGGTAAAGCATAGAATTTTCCGGGGTGTACTCTACTTGGTACTAAATAATCTCTTGCTCCTTCTGGTGAAGAGCTGGTTAGTATTGGTGTTTGTACTTCTGTAAAGTTTTTTGTTATCATTTGATTTCTTAAATATTGTATTATTTTTGCTCTTAATAGTATGTTGTTTTTTAATTTTTCATTTCTTAAATCTAAGAATCTATATTGTAATCTTAAATCTTCTCTTACTTCTTTGTCTGAGTTTATTTCAAATGGTAAATTTTTTGTTCTTTTTCCTAGTATTTCTATTTTTTCTGCAAATACTTCTACTTCTCCTGTTGCTAAGTTTTTATTTATTGTTTCTTCATCTCTTAATCTTATTTTTCCTGTAACTGATATTGTAGATTCTGTTGGTATTCTTGATGCAAAATCTACTAATTCTTCATTATTTGAAACTACTACTTGTGTTATTCCATATTGGTCTCTTACATCTAAAAATACTAGACCTCCTAAGTCTCTTATTGTTTGTATCCATCCTGCTATTTTTACTGTTTCTCCAACATTTTCCTTTCTTATTTCTCCACAGTTATGTGTTCTATATTCGTTCATTTTTAGCTTTCACTTTCCTTCCTAGTTTATTACTATTATCTAGACATTAATTTTACCTATTTTTTCCTTAAATGTCAAGGTTTATGCAAAAATTTATATATAAAAAACTATACTTTTTTCTTTTTATTGAAAAAGTATAGTTTTTTTGTAGCTTCTATTATAATTTTTATAGGTATATTCATTTTTAATAAATTTTTAATTATTTATTTGCACATTTTTAACGTCCTCATGTGCGGTTGCTTTTTTTGGTTCTCAATGTGCCATTACTTTTCTAATATCCAAACACCATCAGCACCTATATTTGCTTTTACACTAGACTTTAAACACACCACTGGGCGAAAAGCAGTTTGACCTCCAAAATAATTAGTTTCGTGTATTAAACCCGAAAAATCTACCATTCCTATGCCATTTTCTACTTCATTATAGATATTACTTGCTAAAAAATAACCATAACAATTTAGATCTTCATCTTTAAAATATATAGCTCTTGGAAAATATAAATTATCACCATTATTTTCTCTATTATATTTCCAACCATCTTTTGCTTGGATTATTTCACTAGGTATATTAACATCAAAATTTTTATTATCTGCACTAATTTTATAACCTAAATCATCATATATTTGATAATATAATAAATCATTAGGATATTTTTCGTTCCAACTTTTTATCCACATTTCCAAAGTTGGAGCACCTATTGCATCTTCTGCATAATTTGGATCAACAAAATTAGACCAGTTTTCAGTATCGAAAAACATTTGACTTAAAGCTCTTGAATTAGCTCTTAATGAAGTCGGATATTGAGATTTATAGCTCCATAAAAATTTTTGAGCTATATCATCACTTACTGAGGAAGCTCCCACAGTAGTACTTATATTTTTTGCTTCAAGATAAGCTCTATACGTCCCACTTTTAGTTATTTTTTCATTAGCAATTTTATCGTTTGGAATAATATCACTTGATATCAAAAAAACATTTTTATTATCATTATAAAATATTTTCCAATCACTTATGCCATTTGCAGTATATTTTACTTTATCTCCATAATTATTTGCTGTTATCATATTAGTAAATTTTCCACTTCCATTACCTATTTTAACTTCTACACCATTATATGTTACAACTACTGGTAATTCTTCAATTCTATTTGTTTCAGACAATATTTGTCCTTTAAAATAAACATTTTTTAAATTTTTTATTAAATTATCATTTAAAGTATTTATATTTATTTTCCCTGTTCCATCATAGCTTCCAAAAATTTCCATGTCTATCTGTTCTTTTGCACTTGCTATTTGAAAACTTTCTACTGCTTTTTGTGAATTATCAATTATTCCTGTATGTAACACTATACTTAATGTTACTCCTGCTAATATTAACAATACTATTATTGTTATTACTAACGCAATTAAGGTTATACCTCTTTCTTTTAAATTTTTTCCTTTCATTTTTTCTTAATCCTCCTTAAAATTTTTATTTTTTATTTTTTTAATGTTTAGTAATTAAACTATCAAAAAGTAAATTGAAGCGTTGGAAACATCACAAGTTAGAATTTGTTATTGAATTTAATGAGGGATGTTCGATGGCTTGTAAATTTTCTAAAAAAATTTACAAGAGCAGCGAAAGAGGCTCATTAAATTTAATTACAAATTATTACGCTGTTATGTTGAGAAGCGAAATGCACTTTTTTATATTTAATTACTAAACACTTTAAAACTAATTAAAAATATAATTATAAAAATACATTTAAAACACAAAAAGAGCCAATTTGCTTATATGCGTAACGGTATTACTAACATATAAACAAAGTTGACTCTGTTTATTTTCTTTATTAAATTTAATTTTGAGACTAAAAATGACGC
>CANRES010000059.1 GCA_947629625.1 uncultured Clostridia bacterium
TCTTTTACAATGACCTTATTTCCTTTATAATCTTTTATCACATTAAATCTATAACTATATTTTTTCTTGCCTGGATGATCAGCAATTCTAATGCCACAAGCAAGTCCAAAATCTAATTTTAGATATATTGAATTAGTAGAATGTGCATTATAGCGATGAACAATAAATCCCATATCTAGTAATTTTTTTACTAGAAAATTTACGACATCTATTCCATTCACATTAAGCAACCTCTTCTAAAATTTCATTATCTTGTATGTATTTATCAGTATTTATTTTAGATGTAATGGTTTTTAAAAATGGTTTTATTTGTTCTATTTCATGTTCTGGAATGTTTATTTCTGATACTCTTGCAATTTTATCACCATAAGCTGTTGGTGCAACGACCAAATCTCCAATTTCTACTTTTATAGTTGTATAATAACTGTATGCTTTACCACTAAAGGTTTTTGGCATAAAGTTGTCTTCATATTTTACACTTATAATGCTTTTTTCCATCTATTAGTTCCTCCTTTATTAAATCTCATTCTATATTTGTGTAAGTTTAGAGCGTAATATTCTTGAGTTTCATCTATAATTTTTTTTGATTTTTCTACAGAAGATTTTTCTTTTTTTATTTTTTCTTCTATATTCTTTTTGAAATCATTTATTCCAAGAGTATTGGCACAATCTAATGTATATTTTTTTTGACTTTCTATATCAATTATATTATTTGAATTAAATTGTTTTACTAATAAATCTACAAGTTTGTCATTTATTAATTCTGTAAATATAATATTATTATTTATAAATTCCCATTTTTGACTTTTTAAAAAATAAGATAATATGGAAATTTGACCATCTAAGTCATATTGTTTAAGAACTTTTGAATTAATAAATCCTTTTGGAGTAAATGAAATAGGTTTGAAAATTTCTATGTCTATAAGTTTTATTTTTATATTATCTATTTTTGTATTAAAAATGTCAGAATAATCAAAATATAAATCCATAATTGCATTGTAAAAATCGCTTATATCTAAGTAGCCAAACATACATTCAAAATCTATTTTTGAATCATTGTCTTTTGGATATTCTCTTAAAGATATATTAAATCTTGCATGTATTCTTGTCTTTTTTGTAATCATTATGTTATTAATAGATAAATATTTGATATCTTCTTTTATAGGTTTTTCAGTACATTCTATTCCTCTTTTTATACTGCTTAGTATAAAATCATTTAATAATTGTTCTAACGTTAGTTGTGAAATGGTCCATTGGGGTTCACTATTTTTTTCTGCACATAATTCAATCTTTTCATTTCCATTTAATTTCATAATTTTAAAATTTCCTTTCATTATTAATCTTTTAATTCTAGATCATCATAATATTCTTTTAATTCTTCTAGTAAATCTTCAGTATCAACAAGCATGTAAAATCCAGCCATTGGACTTAATGATATTTCTATAACATCATCTGTATTAGAATATTTTTCTTCTATTTCATTTATTAAACTTTCAACTTCGTCTGTAATAAATTCAATTTCTTCTTCATCAATATTATTTTCAGGGTTTTTTACAAATTCAGCTTGTTGTTTTAAATTTTCTATTACATCTTTTGCTTTACCTATTATAACTTCATCATCATTTTTAAAAAATCTACTATCACATAACTTACTAAAATAAAAGTTTATTAAATTTTGCATAAAGCAACCTCCTTCCTTATAAACAATAAAGCATAATTATTTAACTTTTTTCTCCAATTAGTTAAAATGGTAAGTCATCATTAAATACTATGACTTCATCATTTTCATTTTCAGATTTTTCATTGTTTTCTGTTTTAACAGGTGTAGAACTATTTAGAATGTTTGTGTCAACTTTTTTTGGACTATCAGCAAAATTAATTTCTTCAGAAATAATTTCTGTTACATATTTTGTAACACCATTATTATCTTCCCAAGAACGATTTTGTAATCGCCCACTTATACATATTTGTATTCCTTGGTTTAAGTATTTCTCTACAAATTCAGCAAGTTTAGAATATGCAACTATATTAAAGAAATCAGCTTGCCTTTCTTCACCAGGTTTTACATACTGTCTATTTACAGCAAGTGTAAATTTTGCAATTTTCATATTGTTGTTTTGCGAATATCTAATATCTGGTGCTTTTGTAAGTCTTCCTAATAAAATTACTTTGTTCATAATAAATTCCTTCCTTTCCTAATATTTTTTTACAACTATGAATTTTAAAATCTCATCAATTATTCTATAAATTCTTTCTAATTCTGCTATTGATTTAGCATTCATTTTAAAATTTATAAGATAATAATAAGCATTAGAGTGATTTTTTATTGTATAAGCTAATTTTTTTAATCCTATATCTTCTTGGGAATCAATTGTTCCATTATCAGAGATATACTTTGTTATTTTATCAATCACTTTTTTTCGTTCTTCTTCAGTAATAGCATCGTTCATTAAAAAAACTGTTTCATATTTAT
Organism: uncultured Clostridia bacterium; assembly: GCA_947629625.1. Lineage (GTDB taxonomy): Bacteria > Bacillota > Clostridia > TANB77 > CAG-508 > CANRES01. Next base: position 2,474 of record CANRES010000059.1, read on the forward strand.
TCATAATATTTTTCCATCCTTTCTAATAATTATATTTATAATCAAATTTACTTGAATATTTTTTTAGTATTTCTACATTGATATCACAGTAGTCAATGGATTCCTTTTTTGAAGTTGCATAAACACTAAAATTAGATTTTGTAATTAGCTGTTCGACAACTCCCAATTTAATTAGAAAATTTGTCATGCCAGCTGTTTCCATATAGTTTCTAATAGTAGCAGTATTTTTTTCATATATATAATCACTTTTATTTACAGTGCAATCGTAAAGTCTATTACCATTTTCATCTATAATTACAATAGCCATTGCATCTGTATTATTTAAGTAATTAGCTACTTGAAAACTGCAATGTTTATGTTTTTTATATGTAAATGTTTTATATTTCATAATACTTCATCCTTTCTTTATGCAGCTATTTTAAAAATTTCTTCTTTATTTCGCTTAGCATTTTTTTGTTTTATTTTTCTTTGATTTGAGTAAAATTCTTCTAAATATTCTTCTTTATAAAGTTCTATTTTCTTTTGATGTTTTCTTAATTTGAATATATTGGCATATTTTCTAATATCTTTCCTTTTCATAGATACTCTACGACCATTTTTTATAGAAACAATAAAAAATGTTCCCAATATGATATTTCCTCTAAGAAGTCTATTAAATTCATCATGAGGCGCATCCTTATTTGCAATAAGTATTGTATTTTCATTTAGTTTAATTTTAAATAATTTTTCTCCAATAAACGCCTTTATATATTTTAAATTTGCAGGTATTTTTACAACTTGTGTTTCTTTTCCTGGCATAACTAATAAAACTTTAATTTTCATATGTATATTCCTTCCTTTCGTCTACCATAAAGAAATTTGGCAGTTGCCTTTTATGATAGTTTCATTATAATTAATTTGATTTTTTATGGGTTTTTCAATGATTATTTTTTGTTTAGCTTCATCTGACTTTTCTTCTTCAGAGCGTAAATAATATTTTCTAAATTTCCAATATTGCATAAAGTATAATGGAGTTTCCATTTTGAAGCGTGTGTCATCTGTTAGTGCATTTCCACAACTTACAACAGCAGGTATTCCATACAAAGCGAGTTGAATATATGTCATATAAACACAAACATCAGATATATCATTAGCAAATACAAGTAAGTTTTGTTGATAGTTTATATTTCTTTTTTTAAATACTTTTGCTACTGAAAGTACCATACCGACCGGCTCCACAAGTTGGTTCAGACATTGTTATAAACCCATTTTTTTGAATATTATTTTTAAGTGTATTTTCATCTTCAATAGTCATTTCTGCCATCATTTCTGAAACATACGAAGGTGTAAAAAATTGACCTAAATGACTATTTCCTATATGTTCTTGCTCATAAAAAGAACCAAGAATATCTATAATATCTTTAGATTCTTCATACATCATAATAAGTTCACCAAACATTTTAGAAAATATATTTTGATGCTTCTTTTCATAAGAGTTTATTGTCCTTAAATATTCTTGCTCCATCTCCTGATTTTTGGCAAATGAATTGTATATAGAGATTGCACACATTTTCACAAAGTCTGTAAAAACATTAACACTGCCATACATAGTTGATAATTCATTATACAATTGAGTAAAATTTGATAATCTTTCCTTATACATTTTTTTCCTCCAATTTTTTTATAAGAAAAAGACAGATTGCTCTGTCTTTCTTTATTAAGCAGCTTTTTGTATTTCTGCTACATTATTTTTATTTATTGACATTGTTTTAGCTCCAATTATAATAGGTTTAATAATAGTATAATTGTTGCTGTTATTATAATCAGAAATTTTAAGAGGTTTTCCTTTTTCTACTTTTGATATTATAATTTGTGTATTTTTTGCATAGTCTGTTATAAAATCATAATCTGCACAAGATTCATAATCATCGATGAAAATAGGTGAATTTACTCTACTTATTTGATTAAACATATTAGCAAATTCTAAAGCTGTTGCAATAGTTTCAGACCTTGATAAATTTGACAAAGAATTATTTTTATATGTAATTATAAAATCCTCTTTTATTTCTCCAGAAGTTTTAAGAACTGAATAAAATTTTATATCTACATCTTTCAAATATTGCTTTGCTAATTTCATTTTTTCTTCAATATAAGATATATATAATTTTTGAGCTATATTCTTCGCTTGGTTTAAATTATCAATAAATTTTGAATATTTTTGTTTTTGCTTGTTGAAGTTTGAAATATCTCTCTTTGCATTTTCTATATTTTTCTCTTTAAGTGAAATTTCATTATTGAATTTTTCAACTTCAAGCTTTTCGTTTTCTAATTGTTTAATATTTGCATTTACTACAGAAATCCTTTCATTATTTTTTACAGTTGGATTGCCGTCTAGCGAATGATAAGTACATCTTTCTACGGTTAATTTTAGTTTCAAATCTTTTAATTGAGTATCTAATAAATTTTTTCTATCAAACTTTGAAACTAAATCTTTATACATATTTGCTATAGTTTTGTTTTTACTTTCGTCTTGTATATGTTGCTCACAAGTAGGACAAATAGCAGAATTATTATTTTTTATTTCGAGATATTTTTGTTTACCAGTTTTCATTAATTTCTGGAGTTCTTGAGTTTCTGTTTCTTTTGAAAGTATCTCTTTCTCTAGGTTTTCTACTACTTTTTTTTGATTTTCTTTGTCAACAATATTTTGCTCTGTGCTTAAAAAAGCAAGTTCTTGTCTAGCAAGAGATAATTCTTCATCTTTTTCAAATACCTTAAGTGTGGGTAGTTTTTCATCTACAGTTTTTTGAGCATATTCAATTTTTCCATCAAGAGATGTAATGACATTTTTTGACTTATTTATGTTCTCATTTAAGTTGGAGATATATTTTGGTATATCCTCTGGCATTTCTTCTAAAATTCTTTTTTCATCTTTGTCTAGTCTGTTATATACTATTTCCATTAAGTTTTTAGGACAAATATCAGACAAATAAATATCTACCAATTCTTTTTGGTCTGCCGTTTTTTTAGATAAAAAATACATAGGGTTTAATATTGATAAAAATAGTTTTTTATCTTTATAAAACGGAACCAAGTCATCTTGAGTAGCAGATTTTCCATCTAAAGTAACAAAATTTTTTTTATTGCTATATCTATGCTTACCTCTGATTAGTATATGCTCTATACCAGAATTGTCAGTAAAATGTAATTCTCCATAAGAGCCATCACATTTTTTATTAATAAGACAAGTTTTATCATCTCCAGATAAATTTGTTCCCAAAAAAATATTAATAATTGCATATAACAAATTAGTTTTTCCAGAACGATTTTTTCCTGATATACTTGTAATGTCAAATAACTCTGTTTCAAAAACTTTTTTAAATTTTCTAAAGCCAATAGTTTTTATATAATTAATTTTCATTTTTTTTATATCCTTTCTTTTTTCTAGAGTAAGGTTTTCGCAAATATTTAGGTGAGAACCAATCTTCAGTACCATTTTTAAATCGAACAAGATAATCTAAAAAATAAGGATCTCTTTCTACTACAATTGCTGGAACATTTTTATAATATTTTCCACTTTTTAGACCTATGCCATTTACAATAACCTTACTGCCATTTTTAAATTCATTAAACATTGTAAATCCTCTCCTTATATATTTTTAAAATTTTTTTTTGTTCAACCTTTACTTTTTTTCCTTAATTGTGTATAATAGAAAAAAATTAAAAAATATATTTTTGTAAATAGTAGTATAAGTTCCCTTTTTTCTTATGCTGCTACTTTTTTAAACATTTTTTCAATAATTTCCAATTTCATTGCAAACTTTTTATCTCCAATTTCTCTAATATCCTCTAATTTTACTAATGTTCCTAAATCACATTCTAATAATTCATTTGCATACTTTGGATTAAT
>CANRES010000060.1 GCA_947629625.1 uncultured Clostridia bacterium
CCTTGAATAACAATTCCTGCCATATTATAAAAAAACATTTGTATATAAGTCATACATACACAAATGAGATCAATATCTTGTGCTACAAATAAAGCTTTTCTTTTATAATCAATCTTCTTTGAATCCAATTCATTAGCAACACCTAACAGTAATACTCCACTTCCACAGGCAGGATCATTAATTGAAATATAATCTTTTCTATTTATATCTTTTAAATCTCCAATTGCTATTTTTGCCATAGCTTTAGCTATATGATTTGGAGTAAAAAATTGCTGATTCTGTTTTGAAATTGCTCCAATTTGGAAATATATTTCTCCTAATATGTCATTTATTTCATCTCTTTTAGAATACAATTTCACTAATTCTTCAACTAATTTGAAAAAATATTGATGCTCACTTTTTTCATACTTTTTTATTGTTTGCAAATATAAATCTTCATATTCTTGACTATAACAAAAACCATTTTGTATAGAAATTGCAAACATAAGCACAAAATCCTTAAAGACTTCTGTTGCTCGATATTTTCCATTACTAAATTCGAGTAATTTAACAAATTCTTTATATTCTTCATTAATATATGTTTTCATATAAACTCCTTCCTATTACAAAATTATTTAATAGATAAACACCATTGTTCTCCAATTTTTATAAAATTGCTATTTGTATTTAAAGTTTGCCTTATCTTTTCTCTAACATGATTGTTATTTTTTGCTTTTTCTGATTTAGATAAAATATTATAAATATCATCTATTGATGCTTTATTATGAAAAAATTCTAATGTTGCTTGAATTAAATCCCTCCAAGTTATCTTAGTTATATTCATTATATTTTGTTTTATTGTAATTGTATTTTTTTCTTCAAATAACCAAATCATATTTTTTTTAAATACTAATATATGTTCGTGTTTTATAGGAATAAATAAATTATTATTATAAATTTTTTTATCTGATAAACAATTATGTTGAACTTTAATTATGTGTGATTCTAAATCTCCATACCATTTCATATCTTTTATAATACTGTAATATTGTCCTTTTTTTCTAACATCTCCGATAAGAATTGTATGTCTACCACCATTAACAAGGCTATGAAATATTTTTTCATTTACAATATTTAATTTATTTATAAATTCTTCATAAGGCATATTATTAGATAAATCATAGTCAGAATATTGTCCTCTTTGTTTTTCATATTTTATAATGTCCCAATATGGAGGATGTGAAAATATAAAATCTGCACCTGATGGTATTTCATCAATTAAAGCATTCCAACCATTGTTTAAATCTAGATGTAAACTATTTGTTATTCCTAATTCAATGGCAACATCTTTTCCAGTACCTCCACCGACTAAATATTTCAATAAATTTTTTAGGTTTAGAATTTGGATAAAATTGTTTTATTAAATCTCTTATTACATAACCAGAGCAATTTCCTCTATATGAAGAATTGCCATAATTTCCTCTATCTTCATAACTTATAATACTTTGCATTATTATCCTCCTTCATCTGTAATTCCTTTTGTTTTTTTATATTTGGATACAATGAATTACATTTTTTTCTTTTTTATATGAAAATAGGAAAGTAAAAATATACTTTCCTATTATTCTAAATTTTTATTTATTATTTTTTAAAAAGGTAAATCATCAGTGTTTGATATTTCAAAGTCATTTACATCTGTTGATAAATCAATGTTAGTATCTGAATTATTACCATCTCTTTTGCTATCTGCAAAATATGCTTCTTCTGCCACAACCTCAGTTGCATAATGTTTTTGTCCTTGATCATCATCCCAACTTCTTGTTTGAATTCTACCAATAATTCCAACCTGTTGACCTTTTTTAAAATACTTACTGCAAAATTCACCTAATTTATTCCAAGCAATTATTGTAATAAAATCTGCTTGTCTTTCCTCTCCTTCTTTTACAAATCTTCTATTAACAGCTAAATTAAAATTAGCTACTAATGTATTGTTTGTTTGAGTATATCTCACCTCTGGATCTTTAGTTAATCTTCCCATTAATATTACTTTATTCATTTTTATTTCTCCCTTCTACATATAATTTTTCTATATTAATACTATATACAGGTGATTCACTATCTTTATTCCTGTACATTTCAACTGAATATCTATTATTAAATAGGTTAGTTTTATCTTTTATATTTGGATCTACTATTACATCATATTTTTTTAAGCCATATTTTAATCTTTTATTTGCTACATCTATTGCCTTTTTTTTATTAGAATATAAGCCGTGAAATTCTATTTCTTCATTTCTATCTTCATCTAAATCATAATAAATAAATTCATATACTAAATAACACTCCACATTTATTCCTCCTATAATTCTAAAAATATATATTTTATAATTTCTTCAATTGTATTAAATCTCAAAGATATTCTTCCTAAAACATTTATATTCATATTGAAATTTATATAATAATAATATCCTGTTTTATAACTCTTTATCTCATAAGCTAATTTTTTTATTCCTACATTTTCCTTATGAGTAATTTCACAATATTCTGATAATACAATATTATTTATTCTGTCAATTACATCCTTGATTCGTTCTTCATTATCAGGTTTAATAATAAAGATTGCTTCATATTTTTTCAATTTTATTTTCCTCCTTTATGCCACTAATAAATCTTCAAATAAGTCTTGTTGTTCATAATTAACTTCTTCAATATCATTATCAAATAAACAAGACAAAAATAAAATAATATTTTTTCTTGACCAATTCCTATGTGAAAAGGCTTCAAGTCTATATTTTAATGGCAAACCTATTGTTAATTCTGCTTTTGAATTGCTTTTTTTAAAATCTGCTTTACACAGATTTCCAGATTCAACAGTATTTAAAAAAATATTTAACCAATAGTTTAAATACAGATTATCTTCTTCTTGACTACGAGAAGTTTTTTTACCATATAAATATATTTTTCTTGGTAAAATTCTATATTTGCTTTTAATAGTAAATTCATCCGTCATTAAACCTTCATCTCCATTTACTCTTACTTTACAAGTTTTGTTTAGAAACATATCTGGATATTTAGGAAATCTACTACTATATATCAATCTTTTTATCGCTTTGCTATCTTGCACACTAAATTTATACTCCATATTTTACTCCCCCTTTTTTGTTATAGGCATCTATGTAGTATTGTCCATATAAATCCGTATCAAATATATAATCATTAACTAACATTGGTGATTTATATATGTTATTACTTCTTTTTGTCATATTTGGTAATCTACCACCATTCCATATAAAACGATAATCAGGTATAAAAATATTACTTCTAAATTTTCTTGGAAAGTTTGATGCAAATACTAATGCCTCATTTCTTCTATCTTTTAATATTTCAATATTTACCGTATTATCTGCTACTACAAAAGGTTTTCCTTTATAAAATCCCATAAAAATACTGCTAAACCTTTTTAAAGCAGCTAATCCTAAATTATATTTTGACATTAAATCCAATATAGCCTCAGTATCTGTAATTTCTTTAACTTCACTTATAAAACTAACAGATTTTTCTGTTCCATTCATTGCAATTATAGTATCTCCTCTTTTAAATGGATGACAATTACTATCTGTTTTTATTCCAACTGATGCAAGTCTAGTATGAAAAAGACACCAATCATAATCTGTTTCTTGTATAGTTTTTGCTATATCTTTCACATCTAAATTTACACCTTTTTCAAATTTTATAATTTTTTCATTTTTTAGTAATGCAAATCCATTTCCGTGTCCTCCTAATTGGTTTTCTAAAAATTTTAAATATTTTTCCAATCCATATATTTTTTCTATTTCACTTTCTCCTTTTTTATTCATTAGCAAGACTCTACACATTTATTTATTACCTCCTTGTATTTTTTTGCAATTATTTCTCCCATCTTTTCAGCTTGTTCTTTATTAAATCCACTTTGTCCAATAAAAGTATTTATATACTTTGTTGTATCAATGCAAAAATCACAAGCTCTAATGTATTGTTCTGCATTGATAAATTTCAAAAGTCTAAATTCTAATGTTTCTACACTAGACCTAGTATTGAATGTATTATATCTGCTACAATATATTGCTGAATCACAATATGAATTAAAGTATCTACCCCAAAACTTTATTGTTTCCTGCTTATTTTCTTTCATTTCTTTAAGAATTGGTGTAAAAAATTCATGTTCATATTTACAAATTAAATCTTTATAAGGTGTTCCAACATGAAGATGTGTACCACAAGAATTTCCTACATATCTTGACAAATCGTTAATTTTTCTACATACATTATGAAATGACTTTTTACTATAAAAAATAGGACTTTTCCATTCAAACCCTGAAATGCTAGCATCAACACAAGCTACAAAGTTATATTTCAATAATTCATATAATTTTGTTGTTCTACTTGATGTTTCAAATTCAAATGAAAAACTTATTTTACTTTGTTTTCCTTTATAAGTATTATTTTTATAGGCATATCCGTATATATGCTTACAATCTTGGCATATAAAGTCAATTTTATTTACTTTTGACACGTAAAAAGCAAGAAATTCTTTTCCACAATATGTACATTTTTTATATTCTAAAAATCTTTTTATTTTAAGCATACTCTTCTCCCTTCTTTAAAAATAAAAATGACTATTATAAAATATAAATAGCCATTTATTAAGCAACATTTTGTAAAATGTTACTACTTTCTTCTATTTTCTTATTTATAGATTCTCTTTCTCGAATCAATACATCAGGATAAGAGTATAAAATTTCTAAATCATTATATTTTACTACAATAGATAAAATCGTCTGGATATTAGTATGTAAATCAATTTGTGTTATTGATTCTACATCATCAATAAACATAGGTGTATTAATATCTGTTATTTTATTTATAAGGTTTGCAATTTCAATGTCAGCTCTTAATTTATATGATTTTGAAAGTTTTTCATAGTTTCTTCCATTGTATTTTATTTCATATACATCTAGTATTTCACCAGTGTTTTCATCAATTTTACTGAATTCTATTGTTACCTTATCAAGATATTGAGATACCTTTTTCATTTGCTCTTGAACCATTAATATATTTAATCTAGTTGCAACTTGAATTTGTTTATTATATTTATTGATAGTATTGTTAATATTTTCTGATAATTTATCACATTCTTCAATTTTATTTTTTGCATTTTGTATATCGTTATGTTTGATGGAAACTTCCTTATTATATAAATCTATTTCAGATTTTTCTTTTTGTAACATATCAATTTTTTTCTTTAATTCTTCTTTTCTCTTTGTTTGTTCTTGCATTTCAGGAGTTTTCATCCTATTATATTTTGTAATCTGCATTTTCTTTTTTTCCATTAATTCTTTTGTTTCAACTTTTAGATTTTCAATTTTTTTAGCTAACTCATTAACCTTTTTCTTATAAGTAATTGTAAGAGCTTTAATAAGATTTTCGTTTTTTATTTCTTGTTTACAAGTTGGACATTCAGAATGAGTTGAAGATACATTATTAAGATTCTCTAATTCTTTCTTTTGTTTTTCCTGGTATTCTTTTAACTCGACATTAATATTGTTTGCTATCTTATTTTCTAACTTTATAATATCATTTTTTATATCTTCAAT
>CANRES010000061.1 GCA_947629625.1 uncultured Clostridia bacterium
ATATAAATCAAATGATACAGAAACGTATTCTTCAGGAATAAGAAGAATATACGAAGAATGTACAGAAAATCAAGTTAAAGTAGAATTTAGAAAAGAAAAAATAGGATTTACAATAATTTTTTATAGAAAAAACTATGATAAACAAAATGAAATCACTAAAAATGTCGGTGTAAATGTCGGTGTAAATGTCGGTGTAAATTCAACACAGAGAAAAATTTTAGAGTTGATAGAAGAAAATCAAAGTATAACTCAAAAAGAAATAGCATCTAAATTAAAAACTACCGTAAGAACAATAGAAAGAAATGTAAATATTTTAAAAGAAAAAGAAATATTACAAAGAATAGGAACAGATAAAGCAGGATATTGGAAAATTATAAAATAATTGAGAAAACAGATATAAAAAGTTTGTGACCCAAGTCGTGTAAAAGGAGGAAAAATGTTCAAATTAGTATCAGAATATAAGCCAACTGGCGACCAGCCAGAAGCAATAGAATATTTATCAAATGGAATAAAAGAGGGCAAGAAATTCCAGACACTTCTAGGAGTTACAGGCTCACGGAAAAACTTTCACAATGGCAAATATTATAGAAAAAGTACAAAAACCAACACTTGTTTTAGCACATAATAAGACACTAGCAGGACAACTTTATAGTGAGTTCAAAGAATTCTTCCCGAAGAATAATGTGGAATATTTTGTATCTTATTATGACTATTATCAACCAGAAGCATATATAGCATCATCAGACACATACATAGAAAAAGATGCATCAATAAATGATGAAATAGATAAACTAAGACACTCAGCAACAGCATCATTATTTGAAACAAAAGATGTAATAATAGTAGCATCTGTATCATGCATATATGGTTTAGGAGACCCAATAGATTACGAAAATATGACAATATCACTACGTCAAGGCATGAAAAAATCAAGAGATGAAATATTAAGAAGATTAGTAGAAATGCAGTATACAAGAAATGAAGTAGACTTTAAAAGAGGAGCATTTAGAGCAAAAGGAGACATTATAGAAATATATCCATCAGACTCAAATGAAAAAGCAGTAAGAGTAGAAATGTGGGGAGATGAAATAGAAAAAATATCAGAAATAAATCCATTAACAGGAAAATCAATAGATACAAGAACACATATACTAATATTCCCAAATTCTCACTATGTTACATCAGGAGATAAAATGGAAACTGCAATACAAACAATAGAAGAAGAATTAGAAGAAAGAATAAAATACTTTAAATCTGAAAATAAACTAATAGAAGCACAAAGAATTGAAGAAAGAACGAATTTTGATATAGAAATGATGAAGGAAACCGGATTTTGTCAAGGAATAGAAAACTATTCAAGACATATTAGCGGTAGAGCACCTGGAAGTGCACCATTTACACTTTTAGATTATTTACCAAAAGATTTTCTTTTATTAATAGACGAATCACATGCAACAATACCACAAGTAAGAGGAATGTATAATGGAGATAGGGCAAGAAAAGAATCCCTTATAAAATACGGATTTAGATTACCATCAGCATTAGATAATAGACCATTGAAATTTAATGAGTTTGAATCAAAAATAAATCAATGTATATTTGTAAGTGCAACACCAGCAGAATATGAACTAGAACATTCAAATGGAAATGTAGTAGAACAAATTATAAGACCAACAGGACTATTAGACCCTGAAATAGAAGTAAGACCTGTTGAAAACCAAATAGATGATTTAATAGAACAAATTAGAATAAGAGTAGAAAAAGGTCAAAGGGTGTTAGTAACAACACTTACAAAAAAAATGGCAGAAGATTTAAGTTCATACTTAGCAGGAATAGATATAAAAGTAAGATATATGCATTCAGATATTAAAGCATTAGAAAGAATGGAAATAATAAGAGATTTGCGTATAGGAAAATTTGATGTATTAGTTGGTATTAACCTATTAAGAGAAGGACTAGATATTCCAGAAGTATCATTAGTAGCAATATTAGATGCAGATAAAGAAGGATTTTTACGTTCAGAAAGGTCACTAATACAAACAATAGGTAGAGCAGCAAGAAATACAGAAGGAAAAGTAATAATGTATGCAGACGAATTAACAGAATCTATGGAAAAAGCAATTACAGAAACAAACAGAAGACGTAAAATACAAAGCGAATACAATAAAGCACATGGAATAACACCAAAAACAATACAAAAGAGCATAAGAGATACAATAAAAATAACAGTAGTAGAGGATATTCAACAAGAATTAAATATAGATGAAGATGAGAGCATAGAAAAGATTATAGAAAAATTAACAGACGAAATGTTAAAATGTGCTCAAAATATGGAATTTGAAAAAGCAGCAGAATTAAGAGATAAAATAAAAGCATTAAGTGAAATAAAAGAATAAAATTATAATCATCAGTATAAAAATATAAAACATCTTACAATAATAAAGTAAATGTTTGACATTTACATAATGTTATGCTAAAATAGTAACACTAAGCTAGGTTAAAAACCACTTAAATTAGTACAGAATTTTTAAAATTCATGGTTCAATGTACTAATCGTAGTATAACTTAATTGTAGGAGGTATTGTACAAATGGATAATCCTTTCGACAACAAAGACATTAAAAGTTATAATGACAAAACCTTTGGAATTGCCCTAATGGAACGTAGACAACAACTAGGTCTTACGCTTCGGAATGTGGCAAAATCTATAGGAGTATCTGCCCCATTTTTAAGTGATGTTGAAAATGGAAGACGTGCTGCACCATTTTCAGATGCCACGGATGACAAGCGTATTTACAGACTTCAAGAAATTTTAAAACTGAATGACTCCCAAAAATTAACATTTCTAATAATGGCATATATAGGCTATTATAGCAAGAAAAATGCAATCTGCTTGATTGATAAGTACATTTTGGAGAATCCTAATGCTATTTTATTTATAGCAAAAGCATTTCAACAACAATGGGACGATAACGATTGGCAACAAAAGGTTGAAAAAATCTGAACCAAAATATAATAGAACCCTTTAGATAGAAATGTCGTAAGGATTCTATTATTATTTTAAACACTATCTTGTTTTTTAAAATTTGCTATGCTATAATTTATTAAAAATATACTACCTTGCGTTATTTGGTACTATAGAAAAATTCAAGTATTAAAAAATAAGAGGAGAAACTAATATGTATAACAGTATAGAAGAATTAGAAAAATCAATACAAGGATGCAAAAAATGTAAATTATGTAATAATAGAACAAATATTGTAGTGGGTTCAGGAAATGTAAATGCCCAGATTATGTTCATAGGAGAAGGACCTGGAGCAGATGAAGATATACAAGGAAAACCATTTGTAGGAAAAGCAGGTAAATTAATGGATATGGCATTACAAGGATTAGATATAAAAAGAGAAGAATTATATATTGCAAATATAGTAAAATGTAGACCGCCATCAAATAGAAATCCAGAAGCAGATGAAGCAGAAGCCTGTATGGAATATTTAAGAAATCAAGTCTTAATTGTAAAACCAAAAATAATAGTATTATTAGGAAGTGTAGCATTAAAAAATATATTAGGAAATGAATATAATATTACAGCATCAAGAGGAAAATGGATAGAAAAAAATGGAATATGGTATATGCCAACATTTCACCCAGCAGCATTATTAAGAGATGATACAAAAAAGATATATTTTTGGCAAGATTTAAAATTAGTAAAAGAAAAAATTATGGAGTTATAAATGAAGGATATAAAAATTATAAAAGAAAAATCAAATTATTGTTTAAGTTGTAAAAATAAACCATGTACAAAAGGGTGCCCATTAGGAAACAACATAACAGATTTTATAAATTATATAAAACAAGAAAAATACAAAGAAGCGTATGAAACCTTAACAGAAACTACAATAATGCCAGCAATATGTGGAAGAATATGTCCACACGATAAGCAATGCCAAGGAAATTGTATAAGAGGAATAAAACAAACACCAGTTAATATAGGAGATTTAGAGGCATTTATAGGAGATATGGCAATAAACGAAAATTGGGAAATATCAAAATATGAAGAAAAAAACAATACAAAAATAGCAGTTATAGGTGGAGGACCAGCAGGACTTACTGCATCGGCATTTTTAGCAAGATATGGTTTTGATGTTACAATATATGAAAAATATGATAAATTAGGTGGAATTTTATATAAAGGAATACCAAATTTTAGATTAGATAAAGAAATATTAGAAAATACTATATTAAAAATAATAGAATTAGGAATAAAAGTAAAATACAATGTAGAACTAGGAAAAGATTTTTCAATAGAAGATTTAAAAAAGGAATATGATGCAATAATATTATCATTTGGTGCAAATATTTCAAGCAAAATGGGAGTAGTAGGAGAAGAACTTGATGGAGTTTATAGTGGTAATGAATTATTAGAAAAAGAAAATTATCCTGAATTTAAAGAAAAATGTGTAGCAGTTATAGGCGGAGGAAATGTCGCTATGGATACTGCAAGAACAATAAACAAATTAGGGGCAAAAAAAGTATTTGTAATATATAGAAGAGCAGAAAAACAAATGCCAGCAGAAAGAAAAGAAATTGAAGATGCAAAAAATGAAGGTATAGAATTTTTATTTCAAAATAATATTGCAAAAATTATAGGAAATGAATTAGGAAAAGTAAAAAAAATAGAATTAATAAAAACAGAGCTAATAAAAAAAGAAGGAGAAGAAAGAGAAGTACCTGTAAATGTTGAAAATAGTAATTATACATTAGATATTGATTATGTTATAAGAGCAGTAGGTTCAAAAACCAATGAAGAATTATTGCAAAACTTAAACTTAGAGTTAGATAAATATGGATATGTAAAAGTAAATGAAAATAATGAAACTTCACAAAAAAATGTATTTGCAGTAGGTGATTTAGTAGGAACAAAATCAACGGTAGCGTGGGCATCAAGGTCAGGAAGGGATGTAGCGGAATATATTGTAAAAAATATTTAAAAACTCTTGACAATATAATAAAGTTTGTATAAAATAGAAAAAGTAAAAAGAAAATAGAACAAAAGAAGGAGGAAAATAAAAATGATAGCAAGTCTTGAAACCGTTGGTACTCTACACACACACACACACACACACAATATGTTTAGTAGATAGGATAATTGCGTCATTTTTAGTTTCAAAATTAAATTTAATAAGAAAAATAAACAGAGTCAACTTTGTTTATATGTTAGTAATACCGTTACGCATATAAGCAAATTGGCTCTTTTTGTATTTTTTAAATTAGTTTTATAATTATATGTTTTGTTGTTTTTAAGTGTTTAGTAATTAAATATAAAAAAGTGCATTTTGCTTCTCAACATAACTACGTAATAATTTGTAATTAAATTTAATG
>CANRES010000062.1 GCA_947629625.1 uncultured Clostridia bacterium
CAATAATAGTATTGTTGATACTAGCAGGAGTAACAATAAGTATAGTGTTACATACAGGAATAATAGACAATTCACAAAAAGCAGTAAACACATATCAAGCACAAGCAAAAAATGAAACAGAAACACTGGATTATCTTCAAGATAAGTTTGGTTTATATATATCATATTTAGATAATATAAATGGTAAAGAAAATCAAAAGATAATTACAGATAAAGAATATGCATATTATAATCCAGTAATACCAGTTGGATTTAAAGCAGTGAATACAGAAAATGCAAGTTGGAAAATAGTAGAAGATAAAGAATTAGGTAAAATTGTAGAAGGTTGGAATGATGGACTAGTAATAGAAGATAAAGACGGAAACCAATTTGTATGGGTACCATGTTATATTTCAAGTGAAAAAGATGAAGAAATTGAAGATATTGATAAATTAGTAGAATACAAAAAAACATTAGGACAACAAAATTATGTAATAACAGATTTAACGCAGGTACAAGAAGAATATTTACCAGAAGGAATAAATGAAGAATCACAAATAAAAAAATATGGAGGTTTTTATATAGCAAGATATGAAGCAGGAATACCAGAAAGTTTACCAAATGCAATAAAACCAAAACCTGAGCAAACACCTGAAAATAAGGAAGATATGGAAAAAATAAGAAACGTACAAGGAGTACCAGTAAGTAAAAAAAATCAAGTACCATGGAATGACATAACGTATACACAAGCAAAATTAAATGCAGAAAGTATGTATAATAATGATAAAATAGCAGATGATGTAAAAAACAAAGTAAAAAGTGGATTAGTAACAGGAACAATGTGGGATACAACTCTTAGTTGGTTAGAAAAAACAGGTTCAGTAAAAGATGATGAAATAAATAATAATAGTACAAGTTGGGGGAATTATAGAGATTCAACAATACCAAGAGTAACATTATATTCAGTGTATGATGATTTTAAAACAGGAATTGAATGGATAGAAAAGACATCAACAAAACCTGATAAAGGTAGTAATGCAAAAGAATTTTATTGGTTATTAAAAACAGGAAATACAGAATATACAAAAAGAAATAATATATATGATTTAGCAGGAAATTTATGGGAATGGACTTATGAAATATTTAATATTTCCAGTAATTGTGTTTTCCGTGGTGGTAGTTTTGGTAATAATGGTGATATGACTGCATCTTATCGTAGTAATAATGGTAATAGTAATTTTACTAGTCTAGATATCGGTTTCCGTGTTGCCTTATACATATCCGAATAAATTTTTTTATAATTATATATTAAAACCCGTACACTCAAACGTACGGGTTAATTTACTATAATTATTACATTTTTTGTTCGCCGGGTATAAAGTAATCAATTATTCCATAAACAACAGCACCAACAATAGCAGCCACCCAAGAAATAGAATAACCTGCTACGAAAAATTGTGTTACATATAAAATAACTGCTGCTAAAACAAAACCAACGAAACCTTTACCAAAAGGACTTGCTTGCAAACCAGTAAATTTAGCAATTAAATAATCCATAACAGTTAAAACAACTGCTGCAATTGCTAATGACCAAATACTATTTATACTAAAACCGGGTGTGAAAAAAGCAGTAATTGCTAAAACTATGGCTGAAACAACAAGTCTTGTAATTATTTGACCAACTGTACCCATTCCACTTTGTTGTGAAGTTTGAATGTTGTTTTCATTTTCAGACATAATAAACCTCCTATTAAGTATCATATAAATATATTAAAAAAATTTATTTCTTTTTTTAACTATAATTATTGTTTACGAAAAAAAAAATTTTATTCAAAAAAATAAGTATAATTTCTAAAAAATGTGAAAAAATAAAATATAGTTCAAATTAGTAAAAAAAGGGAATGATAAAAATGTTAATAACTTTTTTTAGAGCAATAGTGTTATACATAATTGTATTAATTGTTATGAGATTAATGGGAAAAAGAGAAATAGGGCAATTAGAGCCATTTGAATTAGTTATATCAATAATGATAGCAGATTTAGCATCAATACCAATGACAGAAACAGGAGTACCATTAACAAATGGTGTAATACCAATATTAGGATTATTAGTAATGCACTTATTAATTTCATTATTGAATTTAAAAAGCACGTGGGCAAGAAAAATAATTTGTGGAAAACCTTCAATATTAATATATAGAGGAAAAATAGACGAAAGAGTTATGAAAAAAGAAAGATTTACAATTAATGAATTAGAAGAAAGATTAAGAGGAAAAGACGTATTTAATATAGGAGATGTAGAATATGCAATATTAGAAACAAGTGGAGAAGTATCAGTTATATTAAAACCAAATAAAAGAAATACAATACCAGAAGATTTTAATATAGAGCCAGAATATGAAGGAATTTCTTATGATTTAGTAATAGATGGCAAAATTTTAGAAGAAAATGTAAAAGCAATAGGAAAAGATAATATTTGGCTAGAAAAACAAGTAAAAAAATTTGGAATGACTCCACAAGATGCACTAGTAGTAACTATTGACGGAAAAGGACAGATATTCTGCCAAGAAAAAAATAAAGGAGAGAAAAATGCATAAAGAAATTATAATAAGTGTAATCATAGTAATTTGTATATTTACTTTAAATTATTTAACACAAAAATATACCAAAGATAGTCTAGACACGTTTTCTTCAAACTGTGATGAAATAAGAGAAGAATTATTAAAAAATGAACATGAAAAAGAACAATTAATGCAAAAAACAAATGAAATAATAGAAAATTGGAATAATAGAAGTGATACTCTTGCATTCTATATAGAACATAATGAATTAGATAAGGTAGACACATATTTAAGTACCTTAAAAGGAAATATAGAAACAGAAGAATATACAAGAGCAGTAGAAAATATAGATTTATGTAAGGTTTCATTAGAGAGATTAGACGAAAAATCAGCATTTCTATTAAAAAATATATTTTAAACTAAATCATTCATATCATATAAACCGGAAGGTTGAGTTGCTACAAATTCAGCAGCCTTTAAAGCACCATCTGCAAAAACACTTCTAGAATAAGAAGTATGAGTAATTTCAAAAGTTTCAAAAGGACCAAAAAATTTTACAGAATGTTCTCCAACAATATTACCACCACGAATAGAAGAAATACCAATTTCATTTTTTTCCCTTTTTGCATGTATGCTATGTCTATCAAAAGTATATTTCATTTTATTGCCTAAACTTTTATTAATACTATCGGCAAGTAACATTGCAGTGCCACTAGGAGAATCTATTTTTCTATTATGATGAGTTTCAACAATTTCAATATCTGTATCTTTTAAAACTTGTGCTAAATTTGCAACGATTTTAGACATCAAACAAATATCAAAAGACATATTAGCAGATTTAAAAATAGGTATATATTTTGAATAATCTTTTATAATATCTAATTGTTCATCAGAAAAACCAGTTGTTGCAATAACAATGGAAATATTATTTTTCTTTGCAAATTCTAAAATATCAAGAGTAGCAGTAGGCACAGAAAAATCTATAATAACATCTATTTTTTCATTTATTTTTTCTATATCAGTAAAAACAGGAAAAGTGTTTAGACCATTATCAAATTTATCAAAACCAGCAACTAATAATAAATTAGGGTAATTATCAATTTGTTTAATAACCTCTTGTCCCATTCTACCATTACAACCATTAACTAATACATTTATCATAAAAAACCTCCAATTACATTAATTTAAGCACAAGAAAACATAGAAAAACATAAGCATATCTATAAATTTTATTAAATTTAAAATTATGTTTTAAGCCGTCTAGTGTTTCAATTATAGCACAGTATTTATCTACAAATGTAACAATAAAAGACTCTTTATATTTAGGCAATACAAGAGTTACAGGCCACATGTGCTTTATAATTATATCTTTTTCTTTTTTATTCAAATTAAAATTTTTTGTAGCATTTTGTAGAGCAGTTTTTGGGTGAGTAAAACCATGAAAACGTTTATGCTCTGCAGATTTTACTCTCCAATCATACAAAAATAAATCATGAAGCATTGCACCACGAGCAACTGAAACATAATCTAAATTGTATTTTTTACATATTAAGTAACTATAAAAAGCCACATTTTTACAATGCTCAAAACATGAAGTATTATAGTGTTGCCTAAAATTTTTCATCTTTTGAACAGTTTCATTTTCAGTAATATCAGAAATTATATTTTCAAATTCATTATTTTCTTCCATTACAATTATCATTCCTTTTGTATTAAAATTAATGTATTCATATACATTCTATAATAATTATAGCATAAATCACAAGATAATGCCATATTCTTTCATTGCTTTTTCAAGTTTAATTTTAGCATCATTAGATAATTCTACCAAAGGTAATCTAGGAGTACCAAAATTATAACCCATAATATTTAAAGCGGCCTTAACAGGAATAGGGTTTACCTCTGCAAATAAAGCATCAATTAAACTAATAGAATCTAATTGAATTTTAGTTGCTTTACTAACATCTCCATCAAAAAATGAATGAAGCATTGAAGAAAACTTTTTAGGAGCAATATTTGATACAACAGAAATAACACCTAAACCACCTAAAGAAAGAACAGGCAATACTTGGTCATCATTACCACTATAAATATGTAAATTATCTCTACAAAGAGAAGCAATTTTTGCAACTTGAGATAAATTTCCACTAGCCTCTTTAACTGCAACAATATTTTCTATTTTAGATAATTCTAAACAAGTTTCAGGAGTAATATTTAAACCAGTTCTACTTGGTACATTATATAAAATAATAGGTAGTTTAGTAGAACTTGCAATAGTTTTATAATGCTCAACTAACCCTTTTTGAGTTGTTTTATTATAATAAGGTGTAACAATTAATAAACCATCAACTCCAACACTTTCTGCATATTGAGAAAGTTCAATAACACTTTTAGTATTATTACCACCAGTTCCTGCAATTACAGGAATTCTTTTATTTACAGTATCAACTGCAAATTTTATAGTTTCCTTTTTTTCTTCTAATGACATTGTTGAAGACTCACCAGTAGTACCACATATAATAACAGCATCTACACCTTCTGAAATTTGAAATTCAAGTAATTTTTTAAATTCACTAAAATTAACACCATTTTCATCAAATGGAGTAGCAATAGCTGTTCCACAACCTTTAAATAAAATTTTCTTCATAAAAAAAATCATTCCTTTCTCGCTTCGCTCGAAGGCACACATAGGAATGAAAACCTTGAGTTCGAAGCATATTT
>CANRES010000063.1 GCA_947629625.1 uncultured Clostridia bacterium
ATTCAATTATACTACTTGAATCACTTTTTTTCTATACTATTTTTGTTTCACATCAATTGTAACACTACATTTTAAAAATTTTTATTATTTCTCTTGAATTTTTTATATATTCAAAGTATAATATATATATGCGCTTGTAGTTTAGTTGGATAGAATGCAGGCCTACGAAGTCTGAGATCGGGGGTTCGAATCCCTCCAAGCGCGCCAACGACGTATATGTTCGAACTAATGGAACAGAATATAAAAGTTGCAAAAAACAATAAAATATGATAAAATACATATATAAATTTTTTAATCCTGTTTTACAGGTTGATATATAGACAGTTTTTATAAAATAATTATTTTAAGGAGGTAATACAATTGGCAAAACTTACATTTTTTTCTGTTTTTAAAAGTAACTTGAAATGTGCATTTTGTAAAATTGAGAAGTGTCCTGTGAGATATATGCCTCAGAGGAAAAAAACTCAATATTATGATGGCATACTATTGGTTACAAGATGCGAAAAAGATGAAAAAGCACGTAAAGATGCAATGTGGAAAATAAAGTTGCCGTGAAAAAGTTGGCCAACAAACAAACAGAATGTATTATCCATTAAAGGTGGTACATTCTGCTTTTATTTTTGTTTAAATTTATTATATCTAGTATTTTTAATTTTAATATAAGTAATTCTGTGGATTTTGTGCCACTCCATTTACTCTTATTTCAAAATGCAAATGGTTTCCTGAGGAATCTCCTGTACTTCCAACATAAGCAATTAAATCTCCTTGATTTACGGTTTGACCATATTTTGCTACTAATGTGCTACAATGTCCATACGCTGTACTTATTCCACTTCCATGGTCTACAACAACATAGTTTCCATATCCACCATTCCATCCATAAGAAGATGTTGTAACTTTTCCTGATGCTGACGCATATATTGGAGTTCCTTTTGGTGCTGCTATATCTAAACCTTTATGTGTTGTTCCATCTCTTAACCCATATCTTGAAGATACTGTACCACTAACAGGTCTTGTTAATGATATTCCATTTAATGATGCAACTGTTGTAGATAAATTTGCAGATCTACTATAAGATACTGGTGTTTTTGGTATTACAACCTTTTTTTCATATAAATCTGCTACAACTTTTTCTGTTGTAACAAATTCTTTTAATTCTGTTTCGTATTTTTCTAATATAGATATTTTATTTATGTTGTTACTATTTTTATCTTTTAATTGTTGTATCGCATCTTCTGCTTCTTCTAATGTTGATACATATAGTTTTTCTTCATTATCTACTAAAATTGCATAATATCTATAAATATTTGTTCCTGTTGATATTACAGTATTATATATTTCTTCATCAGTTGTTACTATATCTTTTTTTAGTAAGCATATTTCATATTTTGGTAAATTATCTATTTGCGCAAATGCAATATTTGCGGAATCTTCATTTCCTGTTTTTAAATAATCATTTATTCTTGCTTGTAATTTGCTTTTATCTTGACAATACCCTATAAATTCTCCATTTAATGTTACTTTGTATATAGGTTTATATATTAGTACTACGGCTGCAAGTATTAGAAATGTTGCTATCGTTAATAATACTAATGTTTTTACTGATGTTTTTAAGGCTATTAATAATTTTTTCATTAATATTCTTTAAACACTCCTTTGTTTCATTTTGCTTTATAATTTTATATTATATTGTATTATAATTCAATACCAATTTTGTCGATTTATTTATGTTTTATTCTAGTTTTCTTCTTTTTTTTCCATTTTTCTCGTTTTTTCTTACTTATATATTTCTATTGTTAGGGAAATACAAATTTTGCAAAATCTTCTTGTTATTATTATATGCTCCAAAACTAAAAATATGCCAAAATTTTGGCACATTTTTAGTGGAATTTTTATAATTTTTATTTAGTTATCTTTTTCATCAACTCCAAAAATCTTTCTTTTGAAACAGTTTTATTATTTCTGTTTCGATCACGAAGATAGTTATATTCTGCTTTTTCTTCGGGTGTCATGCTATTTATGGCTCTAAATCTTGCTTCTTTACTTATACCATTTATGTCCTTTATCTTCTTACCATCTCTCATTTCATCTAGTAGTCTATTTTTGTCACTCTTGATTATTTCTGCCCATTCATGGCCACTAGAATTTCTCCGATATTCTTGTTGATGATAATAACTTGCTGTTGCATTCATTGCTAAAACTCCTTTTTTTAAAAATTATGGTAAATCTACCACTTATATATATTATACCTTATTTTATTGTTTTTTTCAATATTTTAAGGCATAAATTGCTTATTATTACAATTTATGCCTTTATATATAACATTATTGTTTATTCGTTTGCAGATGCTACTGTTACAGGTTCTGCTTCTTCTTTTGGTTCTTCTGTACTTATTCTTGTATCTTTGTATTTTTGAAGTCCTGTTCCTGCTGGTATTAGTTTTCCTATTATTACGTTTTCTTTTAAACCTATTAATGGGTCTACTTTTCCTTTTATTGCCGCTTCTGTTAATACTCTTGTTGTCTCTTGGAATGATGCTGATGATAAGAAACTTTCTGTTGCAAGAGACGCTTTTGTTATACCTAGTAATACTCTCTTTCCTGTTGCAGGACGTTTTCCTTCTGCTATTGCTTCATTATTTTTTTCTTCAAATTCATACATGTCTACTAGTGAACCACTAAACATGTTTGTATCTCCATTATCTTCAACTCTAACCTTTTTAAGCATTTGTCTTCCTATTACTTCAATGTGCTTATCGTTTATATCAACACCTTGGTTTCTATATACTTTTTGTACTTCTTGAATTAAGTAATTGTATACTCCTTCTGGTCCTTTAATTACTAAAATTTCATTAGGATTTATTGAACCTTCTGTAATTGGGTCTCCGGCTTCAATTTCGTCTCCTTCTTTAACTTTTAATTTTGAACCAAATGGTATTACATAAGTTTTTGAATTATCTTTTGATGTTACTGTAACTTGTTTATTTCTCTTTTCTTCTGATATTTTTACTTTACCATCTATTTCTGAAATAATTGCAAGTCCCTTTGGTTTTCTCGCTTCAAATAATTCTTCAACCCTTGGAAGACCTTGTGTAATATCTCCTCCTGCTACACCACCTTGGTGGAATGTTCTCATGGTTAACTGTGTACCCGGCTCACCTATTGATTGTGCAGCAATTATTCCAACTGATTCTCCTATATTTACTTCTTCTCTTGTTGCTAGTCCCATACCATAACATTTGCTACATACACCATGTTTTGTTCTACAACCTAATGTTGAACGAACTTTTACTTTTGTTATTCCTGCATTAACTATTTTTTCTGCTAATTTATCATTAATCATTGTGTTTGTATCAACTATTACTTCTTTTGTTTTAGGATCTATAACATCTTCTAATGGATATCTTCCTTCTAGTCTTTCTTGTAATTTTTCTATAACTTGGTTTCCATCTTTAATGTCTTCTACAACAATTCCCTCAGTTGTTCCGCAGTCATGTTCTCTTACTATTATATCTTGACTTACATCAACTAATCTTCTTGTTAAGTAACCTGAGTCTGCTGTTCTTAAAGCAGTATCTGCTAAACCTTTTCTAGCACCATGGGCAGATACGAAATATTCTAGTGCATCTAATCCTTCACGGAAACATGCTCTAATTGGTATTTCTACTGCTTTACCAGATGTATCGGCCATAAGTCCACGCATACCTGCTATTTGTCTTAATTGGTTCATATTTCCTCTGGCTCCTGATTGTGCCATCATATATATTGGGTTTAATTCGTCAAAGTTTTCTTTCATTGCTTCTGTAACATCATTTGTTGCTTTTTCCCAAACTTTGATTATTGAATTATATCTTTCTTCCTCTGTTATTAAACCACGTCTAAATTGTTTTGTTATTTCATCTACTTGTTCTTCTGATTTTTCAAGTATTTCTTTTTTTGCCTCTGGAACTTTAACATCGGCAACACTAACTGTTATAGCACCTTTTGTTGAATATTTGAAGCCTGTTGCTTTTATATAGTCTAATACTTCTGCTGTTTCACTTAAACCATGTGTATTTATACATTTTGCAACTATTGTTCCTAAGTTCTTTTTAATAACTGGGAAATTAATTTCTAAATCAAATGCATGCTCTGGATCTGTTCTATCAACAAAACCTAAATCTTGTGGTATTCCTTGATTATATATTAATCTTCCTACTGTTGTTTCTACTTTTTTAGTTTTTATTTCTCCATCTATTTCTTTATGCATTCTTATAAATACTTTTGCATGTAGACCAACTTCGTTGTTTTGATATGCCATTAATGCTTCTTCTTCGTCTTTGAAGTACATTCCTTCTCCTAATTCACCATCTACTTGCATTGTTAGGTAATAACTACCTAATATCATATCTTGTGTTGGTACTGTAACTGGTTTACCATCTTGTGGTTTTAATAAGTTGTTTACAGATAACATTAAGTATCTTGCTTCTGCTTGTGCTTCTGGTGATAATGGAACGTGTATAGCCATTTGGTCACCATCGAAGTCAGCATTGAACGCTGTACATACTAATGGATGTAGTTTTATAGCTCTACCTTCAACTAATATTGGTTCAAATGCTTGTATACCTAATCTGTGTAATGTTGGCGCACGGTTTAACATTACTGGGTGATCTTTTATAACATCTTCTAATATGTCCCATACTTCTGGTCTTAATTTTTCTACTATTCTTTTTGCATTTTTTATATTGTGTGCTATTCCTCTACTTACTAATTCCTTCATTACAAATGGTTTGAATAATTCTACTGCCATTTCTTTTGGAACACCACATTGGTATATTTTTAATTCTGGTCCTACTACTATAACTGAACGTCCTGAGTAGTCAACCCTCTTACCTAATAGGTTTTGTCTAAATCTACCTTGTTTTCCTTTTAATAAGTCTGATAATGATTTTAAAGGTCTATTTCCAGCACCTGTTACTGGTCTTCCTCTTCTTCCATTATCTATTAGGGCATCTACTGATTCTTGTAACATTCTTTTTTCATTTCTTACAATTATTTCTGGTGCTCCTAATTCTAATAATCTTTTTAATCTGTTATTTCTGTTTATTACTCTTCTATA
>CANRES010000064.1 GCA_947629625.1 uncultured Clostridia bacterium
TTTACTTTTGTCAATAAAAATATTTCGACATTGTTTTACATATTTTTACAATTTTAAAAGAAGTAATATAGTTTTATATTCTATATTACTTCTTTTTTCATATATTATATTTTCAAAATCTGCACATTTTTAACGTTCCCATGTGCATTTTCAAAATCTGCACATTTTTGCGTCCCTGATGTGCATAAAACTATTAAAATTTATATAATTTGAGGCATTTTTTTATTTAATTTTCAGACTACCTGACGTCCCGATGTGCACTACATGATGTAAAGCCCAACACGGAAACCGAAGGTGGTAGTAAGAAGCCGTAACGGCATCGTGACTGCGAGTAGACGCTGTGTTGAAGAAACCGTGATCGTAGTAACAACTACCGCGAGTTACATGGTAAGAAGAAAGACTGCCTTCTACACCAGAAGAATAATTACTGTCTTCTTCATAAGTCCACTCCCATAAGTTTCCTGCTAAATCATATATATTATTTCTTTTTGTATATTCTGTATTTCCTGTTTTTAATAACCATATATATTGTCTATAAGATGCTGGTTCATTTATATCAATTCCTGGTTTTGTTACTATTCCACCTATCCATTCTACTCCTGTTGAATAACCTATATATTCAGAATGTGATGTTACTCCTTGTATTGTTGATGATCTGTAATTTCCCCAACTTGTACTATCTTTATTTACTTCATAATCTGTTACTGCATTTGTTTTTAATAACCATGCTATTGTTGTATCCCACATTGTTCCTGTTAATAATCCACTTTTTACATATTTACTATCTTCATACATACTCTCTGCATTTGCTTTTGCTTGTGTATAATCTATATTATTCCATGGTACTTGATTTTTTTTATTTACTGGTGTTCCTTTTACACTTCTTACATCATACATTGCTTTTGGGTTATTTTGTGCATCTTCATCTTCTACCATATCTTCTGGACTTAAATTTTCTACCATATCTTCTGGTATTCCTGCTTCATATCTTGCTATATAAAATCCTCCATATGTTTCAATTTGTGATTCTTCATTTATTCCTTCTGGTAAATCGTCTTTTTCTACTTGATCTAAATTATCTATTTCAAAATTTTTTTCTCCTAGTGTTTTTTTGTATTCTACTAATTCATTATTTTCTTTTCCTTCTTCTTTTATATAACATGGTACCCACACAAATTGATTTCCATCTTTATCTTCTATTACTAGTCCACTATTCCATCCATCTACTGTTTCTCCATCACTTGATTTCCAACTTGCTCCGTCATTTGATGTTTTAAATCCTACTGGTATTATTGGGTTATTATATGCAGATTTTTCACCTGTTATTGTTTGATTTGCTTCTCCTTCTGTATTATCTAATATTCCAAATTGTGTTTGTATTTTTAATGTTAAATCGTCTAGTTGTTTTACTTCATCCTCTGCTTTTGCCTGATATGTATCTACTGCTTTTTGTGAATTGTCTATTATTCCTGTATGTAACACTATACTTAATGTTACCCCTGCTAGTATCAACAATACTATTATTGTTATTACTAACGCAATTAGAGTTATACCTCTTTCTTTTAAAATTTTTCCTTTCATTTTTTCTTGTTCCTCCTTTAAAATTTTTATTTTGTTTTTGATTTGTTTTAGTATGTTTAATTACTAAACACTTAAAAAACAAAAATATAATTCTAAAATTAAATTTAAAATACAAAAAGAGCCAATTTATTTATATGCGTAACGGTATTACTAACATATAAACAAAGTTGACTCTGTTTATTTTCTTTATTAAATTTAATTTTGAAACTAAAAATGACGTAATTTCCCTATCTACTAAACATAGTGTGTGTGTGTGTGTGTGTGTGTGTAGAGTACCAACGGTTTCAAGACTTGCTATCATTTTTATTTCTCCTTTCTTTTGTTCATTTTTAATTTACATTTTTATTTTACAAAAATTTTAATAATATGTCAATATATAATTGTTCAATTTTATATTTTTTTTATTTTTATTACCATAATTGTCATATCATCTTTTGCTTTTCCAAATCCATTGTCTATTGATTCTTTTAAGATTATATCTGCAATTTTTTGTACATTATCTGTGATTAATTCTTCTAATATATTTTTTACCCATAATTCTTTGTTTTGATATTCGCTATTAGATTCTACTATTCCATCTGTACACATTACTAAAATATCATTTTCTTCTATGTCTCTATCGTGTACCACTAAATCTATATTGTCTAAAATTCCTGCTGGTAGTGATAATGATTTTATTAATTGTACTCCATTATTGTTTTTTATAAAAGTAGGACATGCTCCATTTTTTATAAACTCAACATTTCCTGAAAATAAATCAAATATTGCTACATCCAAAGTTGCAAATGTATCTTCTTGTGTATTTAAAGATATTGTTGAGTTTATTAATTCTAATGAAGAATCTTTGTCAAATCCATTTGTAAGTAATCTTTCTAACATTTTTATTGCTATTTGGCTACTTTTTCTTGCTTCTGCTCCGGAACCCATTCCATCACTTAATGCTATTAAGTATTTGCCATCGTCTAATTTTGTTTGTATGCTTGAATCTCCAGATACTATTGATTCTTCTTTTTTTGCTCTTGCTATTCCAATTTGAAGACTATATTTATCTTTTGATACATATATTTGCTTACATATATTTTGTTCTAGTTTTTTTGCACAATTTTCTTTTTGTATAACTATTGTTTCTCCTAACACTTTTGATAGTATTTCTTCTATCTTTTTTATTGAGCATTCTTTTCTTTCTTGTTTTTTACATGCTTCTATGTATGTATTTATTATATATCTTTTATTTTGTTCTTGTTTTATATTTATATCTATCAATTCTATTTTCTTTTGCTTACATAGTAGTTTTATTTTTTCTTTTTGTTCTTTAAATTGCTCTTGTTCTTCTTCATCTATTTCTTTTGCAAGAGTGTTTATAACTTTTGAAACTCCTGATAACTGATGTGATAGTGTTTTTTTATTTTCATTTATTTTTTGAGTACATATAAAATTTATTTTGCTCATTTTATATGAATTATTAATTACTTTTACAATTTCTTTTATATCTTTTTCGTTTACCTCATTTGTTTCTTCATCTTCAAAACCTACTATGTAATTATTATGTTTTTCAAATATTTCTAATAATTTTTCTTCGCTTATTTCTTCATTTTCGTTACATTCTAAAAATATATCTTCTATTATTTCATCATCTGTTATGTCTTCGTATAATATATTTTCTTCATGTCCTGTAAGATTTTTTTCTAATTCTTCTATAAATATTTCTTTATTTTTCTTGTCTTCATTAGTATATGCTGTTGATATTTCTTGTATTGTTTCTGATACTGTATTTAATTTTTGTATTGTATCTTTATTTTCTTCTAATCTATATGTATTTGTGGTTGGTAGAAATTTATCTTTTGCAAAGAATTCTGATATATTTATTTCAATATTTTTTGGTACAAGCAATAGTCCTAATGATGCTACTAATATTTCTTTAAAATATATTATTTCTACTGTATTTCCATTTGTTGCATAGGTTAACAATGTATTTCCTATTATAAATCCAACTATTACTCCTATTTTTCCAAGTCTTGAAAATATACCTGCTATCATTCCTGACAATGCATAAGATGCTATCATTTCAGGTGAACCTGTTCCTATTATTCCTAAAACTGCTCCTATTGTTATTCCACTTGTTGCTCCTATTAATATTCCATTTTTCCATCCTAAAATTAATACAATTAAAATGTTTAATACATTTTTTATTTGTAATCCAAATATGCTCAAATCTCCCAAAGCAGATAATGCTATTGATAGCATTAAACTTGCTCCAACTACTTCTTCTATTGAAAATGCTTCTTTTATTCCAAAATCTTTTAATATTATTATTGAATTTGTAAATATTTTGTAGAATATATATACTGTTATTGCAGTTAATATACTTGTTAGAATATCATATACTAGAAATCCTTTAAATGCAATTTGTATGGCTTGTACTATTAATGTTGATATAAATATGTATTTTCCTAGTTTTCTTTTTTCGTTTACATCTTCTTCTTGATATTCTGGTTTGAATATTATTATTGATGCTACAAATATTAATGTTGTTAGTATAAATGTTAATGTTGTTGGTATTCCAAAGCCAATAAATGTACTTATTATCATTAATATATATACTATTCCCATTGGTATTCCTTGACTACATATTGCAGCAAACATTGCTAGTCCAAATGGTGCTATTTGTTCGTTTCCGCAACTTACCATTGATAGCATAAATGATATAATGTACATTAATATATTTTGTTTTGTGAATGTATTTTTTATTATTAATTTTATTTTACTGGTTTTTTTAGAACCATTATTATTTATTTCTTCTGTATTATCATTTTCTATCTCATTTACTATATTTTGAAACATCCTTTACCACCTCATACTTTTTTATTTTACTTTTTTATTATAATTGCTTGTCCATAAATTATTTGTCGATTTAAATAAGTAAATATAAAAAAGTTTTTTACATTTTGTGATACATTTTTTTTGTTTATATCTTTTTTCTGTTTTTATGTTTATTATTTTATTATATTTTATTCAATTTTTCAATGTTTTTGTAGAATTTTGTAGAATTTTTTTACAAAAAAATCGAAGACTATTATTCATAGTCTTCGGTTTTTATTATTTTGAATTATCCTAATACATATTTTTTAATTAAGGCTACTCCTGTTATCATTACTAATAAGATTCCTGCTGTTAATACATAA
>CANRES010000065.1 GCA_947629625.1 uncultured Clostridia bacterium
GTAAGTCTATATAATCTTCTTTATTTTCTATTTTTTTAACCTGCATTCTAGGTTCTTTTGGTATCTCGTAACCATTGTTATTACTGGTTTGTATAGGATTGCGGTTATAATATCTCATCTCCTCTGAAAATATACACCCACAATATTTTTGCATATACAAACCTAATTCTCTTGCCTTAGCTTGTCCTTCTCTAAACCCTACTCTAAAATCAATGTATAGAAATTTAAGTCCATACTTTTTTGCAATTTGTTCACCAATAATTTTTATTTCATCATGTTTTTGATATGGACTAACAAGTAATGTTGTAGATATTGTATCATATCCATTTTCTTTTGCATATTTTGCAGTCTGTTCTAATCTTACTTTATAACAATAATTTGTACATCTATTTTCTAAATCGTTTATTACATTTTTACAAAAATCTTTTAAGCCATAATTATCTTCAAAAATAGCATCTACATTTATACTTTTTGTATATTCCTTTAAACAATCTCTTCTTGCTTTATATTCCATATATGGATGGATATTAGGATTAAACCAATAAACTGTAGGCTCAATATTTTCGCTTCTTAATCTATCTATACAATAAACACTACATGGCGCACAACAAGTATGTAATAATAATTTCATTTATTTCACTCCTTAATGTATATATCAAAAATAAGAATTTCTCCTATTTTTGTAAAATTATTTTTAACAAAATCTATAACTTTTTCTGGTGTTTGCCAATTTCTTGCTATACCATCCTTTTTTATTAAAACTATTATATCTTTTTCTTCTTTCAAATCTTCTATTTTGCCTTCTTCTCCTCTTGATCCAAAATTACCTTTATTAAACATGTCATAATCTTTATGATACCTGTCTATTGGTATCATATATAATGCTGCATCAGAGTCTAATATATATACCTCTTTATTACAACTTAGTATAAAATTATCCATTTCTATAATTGCATTATATATTGAATCAGTCATAGGAATAGACCTATAATGAGAAATATTATTTCTTATTTTATATTCTTTTGTTGTGTCTATGTAATTTTTAATAGTAATTACTTGTATATATAATAACAAAAAACTACAACAAAAAATTACTAAAAATTTAATAATTTTATTAAATTTATTAGGTATAATTTTTCTAATGCTTTTATATAATAGGTATACTAATAATATCATACTTATTAATGAACCTATTAAAAAGTGTATATTATTTGATATAGGAAAAATTATTACAAATAATGACACACTATATATTAATAATGTAAAATAATTTTTTATATTCTTTCCTTTAAATAAATTATATAATATTAAAATACTTACAAAAATAAAAGTCAATGGTATTAATATAGCAGTTATTTTTATAAATATATTTTTATCATATAATAAAATTTTATATGGTATTGAATTACTAAAATTTTTTATTCCTAAAATACAATAGTCAATAAATGCATTTAAGGAATTAGTATTATATTGTAAATATAATACTAACAATATTAATATTGTTATCCCTATTCCAAGAATTCGAAATAAAATATTTTTGCAAATTATTTTTATATTTTCTTTATTTTTTATAAATATTATATTATTTATAATTGAAGCAATAGCAATTAATAATCCAACAGATTGCTTTAAACATATTGCAATTCCTGATAATACACCTATAAAAAACTCATATTTTAAATTGTTATATTCAATATTTTCTTCTTTCTTTTGTATATTTTTTAATTCTAAATTTAATATAATTATTCCTAAAAGTGCAACAGCCCAATTATAATCTAAACAAAAAAAATCTTTTAAATTCATTAATAATATAATTATAATTAAATAATTGATATTATCATTAATTTTCAATATTTTCATCGTTCTATATAGTGAATATAAAATTAATGTACCTAAAATTGCACTTAAAATTCTAGTAACTATTAATTCATTAGCAATAATTTTTAAAAATATAGCAGTTATCATTGAAAGTAATGGAGATGTAATCATACTAATATCTCTATATGGAACTAAGCCTTTTGCTATATTATTTGCAATATTATAATTCCATAATTCATCTAAATCACTTAATGGTTTTGAAATTGTAATTAATAAAATTATAATAAAAATAATTGCAAAGAAAAATATATTTTTTATATATTTTGTTTTTTTCATATATACTATTCCTTTTATTTTGTAATATATTCTAATCCTAAATGTTTATATGCTTCTGGCAATGCTATTCTACCTCTTGGAGTTCTTGATATAAAACCTAATTGTATTAAATATGGCTCATATACATCTTCTATTGTATCTATTTCCTCACCTATTGTTGCTGCTAATGTTTCAATTCCAACAGGTCCACCACTATATGTAACAATTATTGTTTCAAGCATTTTTCTATCTATTTCGTCTAAACCTAAATCATCTATTTCTAATTTATTTAAAGCTATTTTTGCTATTTGTAAAGTTATTTTTCCATCTCCTAATACTGACGCATAATCTCTTACTCTTCTTAAAATTCTGTTTGCTATTCTTGGTGTTCCTCTTGAACGTCTTGCTATTTCATTTGCTGCTTGTTCTTCTATATCTATTTCTAATATAGTTGCAGACCTTGATACTATTTCTTGTAATTGTTCTACTGTATATAATTCAAGTCTACATACTATTCCAAATCTATCACGAAGCGGTGTTGTTAATGAGCCTGCTTTTGTTGTTGCTCCTATTAATGTAAATTTTGGTAAATCTAATCTTATAGACCTTGCACTTGGTCCTTTTCCTATTATAATATCTAACGTGTAATCTTCTAATGCAGGATATAATATTTCTTCAACACTTTTATTTAATCTATGTATTTCGTCAATAAATAAAACATCAAATTCAGATAAGTTAGTTAGTAATGCTGCTAAATCTCCCGGTTTTGTTATTGCAGGTCCTGATGTTATTTTTATATTTGAATTCATTTCATTTGAGATTATGTTTGAAAGTGTGGTTTTTCCAAGTCCTGGAGGTCCATATAATAAAACATGGTCTAATGGCTCTCCTCTTTTTTTTGCTGCTTCTATATATACCTTCATATTTTCTTTTACTTTATCTTGTCCGATATATTCTGCTAGTATTTTTGGTCTTAATGATTTTTCTATTCTTTCTTCGTCATAATTTTCTAATTCAGGATTAATTATTTTATTTTCTTCCAATATTATCACCTTTTCAACTATTATATACATTATTATTTAATTTTGCAATGTATTTTTAAAAAATTTGTTCTTTTGTTATTATACCTTCTCTTAATATATATGGCTTTTCATCTATTACCTTTACAATTGTTGATGCTACTCCTATTTTGCATTCTCCTCCGTCAATATAATAATCTACTTTATTTTTAAAAATATCCATTAAATTGTTTAAATTTGTTTCACTTTGCTCTCCTGAAATATTTGCACTAGGTGCTGCAATTGGAACTCCTGCAAGTTCTATTAATTTTCTTGTTATTTCATTGTTTGGAATTCTAATGCCTACGGTATCTGTATTTGCACTAATGATATTTGGTACAATTTCACTTTTATTTAAAATTATTGTTAATGGACCCGGCATGAATTTTTCAATTATTTCGTATTCTTTTTTGGTAATATTTTTTGTTAGTTTTTCTATCATTTTTATATCACTTACTAATAAACTTATTGGCTTATTTATAGGTCTTTTTTTTATTTCATATATTTTTTTTACTGAGTTTTCATTTAATCCGTTTGTTCCTATTCCATATACTGTTTCTGTTGGAAATATTACTATTCCACCTTTTTTTATTATTTCTGCAGGTTTTATTAATTTTGAGTAATCGTTTGTATTTCTTAAATCTAAATAATTTTCCATTTTTTCACCTTATTTTAATTTTTACTGATTATATCATAATAAGGTTAATTATTCTACAAAAATTCAATACTTTTTTCTTCTAATAATTTAAAGTCACAACTTAAATCTTTATAAAATTTAGACATCCTACTTTTATGTGATTTAGTAACTATATTATATATTTTTTTTGATTTTTCTAGAATTTTCTGTTTATTTTCTGTTTTATTTATATAAGAATATTGTTCTGAAAGTAATCTTTTGTACCCATAACTTTTATTTTTAATATCTAACTGATATACACATTCTTGAGGTACAGGTATCATATTTGAAAATCTTATAATACCTAAATCATTTTTTGTTTTAGTATTTATTATTTTAAAAAAAGTTAAATTATCTTTATAAGTTTTATGTTTTTGTTTTGGAGAAAATATAGGTGCAAAATAATAATGTCCT
>CANRES010000066.1 GCA_947629625.1 uncultured Clostridia bacterium
TATTATTTGAATTAATAGATAAAATAGAATTAGATGAGTTTAAAAACATATACATATACTTTAATTTTTCAGAATTAAACATTGTGAAAGAAGAGTTAAGTAATATGAATTTCACCAAAAGTGAATAGTTAAAATTATATTGGTAACATTAGTAACGCCTCACATTTAGCATGGTTAAATGACATATACATTAAAACAGGAATAGTAATACCATTTCCAATTATAGCGGATAGAAATGGAACAATAGCAAGAAAATATGGAATGATATCAAATGACATTAGCAATACAGAAACAGTAAGAAATGTATTCATAATAGACGATAAAGGAATAGTTAGAACGGTTTTAGTATATCCAATGAATGTAGGTAGAAATATATCTGAAATAATAAGAATTGTCCAAAGTTTACAAATGGCAGATTGTAGTAAAGGTTCAACACCTGCAAACTGGTTACCGGGAAATCCAGTAATAGTTCCTTCTCCACAAACTTTTAATGCATTACAAGAGAGAACAAAAGAAATAGAACAAAATAATAATGGAATGAGTTGGTATTTAAGTTTTAAAGAACCATCGGAAAATTGTATAGAAAAAGTAGAAAATAAGAAAATTGGATAAAATTATAAAGTTACTACATAATGAAAGTAGTAACTTTTTTTATAAAAATAATTACATAATTTTTGTAACCTTTTATAAAAAAATGTTAATATATAAAAAAGATAAATAAAAAAAGGAGTTAATAAATTGGAAAAAATAAATAAAAATGAATTTAATATTGAAGAAATAATAATAAAATATACTAATTACATATATAAAATAATAAAAAATTCTACAATATATCTAACTAATGAAGATATAGAAGAAATTATAGAAGACGTATTTTTAGTATTATGGAATAATAAAGAAAAGATTAATTATGAACTATCATTAGAACCTTATATAGTAGGAATAACAAAAAATATTATAAAATTAAAATATCGTAAACTTAAAATAAATGATAATATAGATAACTATGAAAACATTATTCAAAATAATATAGATATTCAAAATATTATAGAACAAGAAGAAAAAAATAAAATAATAGAAAAAACTTTAAATCAAATGAAAGAAAAAGACAAAAAAATTTTTATATTATTTTATTATAATTCAAAAAGCACAAAAGAAATAGCAAAAGATTTAAAAATTACAGAAATTAATGTAAAAACAAAATTGCATAGAATACGAAAAAAATTAAAAAATGCATTAGTAAAAGGAGGGTATAGTTATGGAGAATAAAAAATTTGAAAATAAAATACTAGAACAAACGAAATTAAAAATTGCTATATCTGAATTTGAAAAAAAAGAATATAAAACGAAAGAAAAAAATATTGAAACTAAACAATTTTATACTTACAAAAAAATATTAGTAGCAAGTTTAATTATTTGTATTGTAGTGATAGGAACAGTACAAGCAAAAAAAATGTTAAATTACTTTGAAAAAAATAGTGTATTTTTTCCAATAAGCATATCAGATGCAATTAATAACGGATATATACAAGATTTTAATATGGATTATATATATTCTGATGGTATTGGATTAAAAATTGATTCATTAATATTGTCAGAAACAGATATGAATATTGTATTTGATTTTAAATTAAATGATAATATTGATTTAGTAAATGATAAATTTAATTTTTCTTATATTATATATAATGAAGATAATCAAGTGTACGCATATAGAGATTTAGCAATGAAAAATAAATTTACAAAAAAATTTGCAAAGGAGCATAATATAAAATTTAATAATGTATTACCAAATTTGGCTAAGGAGGGAAATTCTAATATAATTACATTTACACCAAATAATATTATAATTAACGAAAGATACGTTGCAACAAATAATTTTCCAAAAACCAAAAAATTATATATTCAAGTAATAGGAATTGGCTGTATTGTTGATGGAAAAAACAAATCATTATCTAATAGTAATTGGACATTTGAATTAAATATACCAGATAAATTTTATTCGTCAACAAATATAGAATACAAATTAAAAGAAAATATAGATAATATTGAAGTAGAAAAAATATTGGTAACAGATACAGGAACGATATTAATAGCAAATATTTTAAATAAAGATTTAGAAATAAAAATTGTAGATGAAAATAAAAACGAATATAGTAATTATGGTGGCATTTCATATATTGGTAACAGAGTAAGTATGTATTTTCCAATAAATAAAAATAATATTACTGATAAATTATATTTGCAAGTTAGTATAAATAATGAAAAAAATATGTATGAATTAATAAAAAAATATTAAAAAAAGGTGCGTTGAAATCAAAATTTTTGACGCACCTATATAAATATTTTTTTTATTTATATAAAAGTGTAATTTTTCTATTATTAATTTTAATAAGATTTTCATCTTTTAAACTTTTCAATTCTCTAAACATAGCAGACCTATTAACTGCAATATAGTCTGCTAAATGCTTTAAAGAAAAAGGCAAATTAATATTTCTAAGACGAGTTTTCTTATATTGTATATCGAAATATTCTAGTAATTTATCTCTAATTTGCTTTTTTTCTAAAATTCTTATTCTTTCATTTCTTTCTTTAAATTTTGCATTAATAATATCAAATAAATTTTTAAAAAAAGTATTAAAATAAGAAAACTTTAAATTTATAGGATTTAATAATTTATCGTAATCAATAACTAATACTTGTGTATTATTTTTTGAAATTATTTGATAATTTTCATTATTAGTTAAAGATATATTGCTACCAAAAACATCATCTGTGTATAAATCTTCAATTATAATTTCATTACCGTTATATTCTATACTAACAATTTGAGCATGACCATCTAAAATAATTCCAATAATATTTTCATTTTTTATAGTTGGCAGAATTTCTTGATTTTTATTAAAATTATAAATATGCACACCTAATAAATTGTATAACTTATTTACTTGAACCCTTGATAAATCTGCAAAAGGACTATTCATAATTATCACCAAAAATATTTTATCATTTTTTTTAAAAAGTTGCAAGTGCAACTTTTTATTTATATATATTATTGATAAAATGTCATTAATAAAATATTGGAAGGAGCAAAAGAAATGAAGATAGTAAAAAGAGATGGACACATAGTAGATTACGATGCAGAAAAAATTAGAATAGCAATTGGAAAAGCAAATAATGAAGTAAGGGGGAAAGAAAAAGTATCAAAAGACGAAATTGAAGAAATTATTAAATACATAGAGGAATTAAACAAAAAAAGAATTTTAGTAGAAGATATACAAGATATAATTGAAGAAAAATTAATGGAATTTGATAAATATCAATTAGCCAAAAAATATATTACATATAGATATACAAGAGAATTAGTAAGAAAAGCCAATACAACAGACCAAACAATTAAAGAATTAATTGAAGGAGAAAATGAATATTGGAATAATGAAAATTCTAATAAAAATGCAAAAGTAGTAACTACACAAAGAGATTATTTAGCAGGAATAACAAGTACAGATATAACAAAAAGATTTTTACTTCCAGAAGATATAGTAAAAGCACATGATGAAGGAATTATACATTTTCATGATGCAGACTATTTTGCTCAAAATGCCCTACATAATTGCGAATTAATTAATTTAGATGATATGTTACAAAATGGAACAAATATAAATGGAGTAATGATAGAAAAACCACATAGATTTATTACTGCAGCAACAATTGCAACACAAATAATACTTGCAGTTACATCTTCAAGTTATGGAGGAGCAACAATATCACTTTCACATTTAGCACCATTTGTAAGAGATAGTTACAATAAATACTATGA
>CANRES010000067.1 GCA_947629625.1 uncultured Clostridia bacterium
AATTTGACTTCAAATATATTAACCTCTTAAAATATAAGATGGAGATATAATAATATCTTACATTTTTTAGGAGGTTTTTGTTATGTGTATTAAATTATCATACAAAAAATTTAGAGTTGATATTGTAAATAATCATAAATTACACTATCAATTTGTACTAAAGAAATTTTTAGATAATCTAAAATCTAAAGAACTTTCAGATAAATATATTTCACGCAACAAAAGAGAAATTACAATATTTTTTAGATACCTTTGGTCAGAAAAAATTTATTTTATATCTAAAATAACAAATGAAACTATATTTAATTATATAATTACTTTAGATAAATATAGTCAAGGAAATAAATATAATATAGTTTCTAAACTTAGAGGATTTTTTAGATTTATGTATTTTAATAAATAT
Source organism: uncultured Clostridia bacterium (assembly GCA_947629625.1). Taxonomy (GTDB): domain Bacteria; phylum Bacillota; class Clostridia; order TANB77; family CAG-508; genus CANRES01. The sequence goes on from CANRES010000067.1 coordinate 404, forward strand.
ACTCAAATAGATTTATCTCTTAATATTCCTAAAATACGAATAAATCATAATAACAAAGTTCCTCATACAATTTGGTCTTCTGAAGATATAGACAAAATACTTAATTCAATTAATAAAACCACTAATATTGGTAAAAGAGATTATGCTATCTTAATTATTATGATTTATTTAGGTTTGAGATTTTCTGACATTAAAAATATTAAATTTGAAAATATTAATTGGAAGTTAAATGTAATAAATATAGTTCAAAATAAAACTCAAAAATATATTACTTTACCATTATTAAATAACGTTGGACTAGCACTTATCGATTATATAAAAAATGGACGTCCTAATGTAAATTGCCAATATATTTTTTTGAATAGAAAAAATGAAAAATTCAAGTCTAATGATGAATTTTATAGTGTTTTTAGAAAATATCTAAAACTTGCAAATATAGATATTTCTAATAAAAAATATATTGGAACATATTCATTAAGACATTCCCTTGCAACTACATTATTACAAAATAAAACTCCATTGTCAACTATTTCATCTATTCTAGGTCACACAGATATTAATAATACAGCAATTTATTTAAAAGTAGATATCCCTACACTCAGAGAATGTTGCTTAGATTTGGAGGTGTATAATAGATGAAGAATTATATATTAAAAAGTAATTTTAAAGATGATATTCAGAACTTTTTAAACTTAAAGCATAGTACTGGTTATAAATATACTACTAGTCAAATTTTAATAGAGCAATTTGATAATTTTTGTTATTCTAAATATCAAGACAAAGAAATATTAAATGAAGAAATTGCTTTAGATTGGGCTAAACCACGACAAAATGAATCGGCATCATCCATTCAAAATAGAATTGTTGTTATTCGAGAATTTGCTAAATATTTAATAAGTTTAAATAAAACTGCCTTTATAATACCAACTACATATATTCCTAAAAAGAATAAATATAAATCTTACATTTATTCTAATAATGAATTAGAGAAAATTTTTGATGTTATAGATAATAAAAAATTCAAATGTACTTATAAGAACAGTTATATAGTATTTCCTATATTATTTAGAGTTTTCTATGGTTGTGGCTTAAGAATTTCTGAAGCACTGAATTTAAAGTTAAAAGATGTCGATTTAGAAAATGGTATTATTTCTGTTTATGAGTCTAAAAACGATAATGATAGACTAGTACCTATTTCAGAAAAATTAAAAACTCTTATGTTGGAATACACAAGAAAAATGCATAAAGATTCAGACCATACAGATTACTTTTTTTACTTAAAAAATAGTAAAACTCCTATAATAAAATCAACTTTAAGATTTTCTTTTACTCGTATCATGAAATTTGCTTGCATAGAAAAGAATAAAACAATCAATCCTCGAATACATGATTTTAGACATACGTTTGCTGTTAACTGTTTAAAAAAGTTTATAAAAGAAAATAAGGATTTAACAGTATATTTGCCAATATTAAAAACATATATGGGACATTCAAAATTTATAAGTACAGAGTATTATCTAAAGCTAACAAATGATATGTATCCAGATATATTAGATAAATTCAATTCATACATTGGAAATGCAATTCCTGAAATTGGAGGTGATTTTGATGAAAAATAAATTACCTCAATATTTTCAGGATTATCTCAATAATTATTTATCTATACAAAGAAATTTTAGCCAATATACTATTTTATCGTATAAATATACTTTTAATGAATTTTTAAAATTTTGTGTTAATACTAAAAATATCAGTGTAAATGATATCACTTTAGATATATTTAATAAAGAGTTGATAATTGAATTTTTAAATTATTTAGAAAATGTAAAACAAAATTCTATTGCTACAAGAAATAACCGATTAAAAAATATTAAAGCCTTTTTAAAATATATTTATGCAAATGAATCGGCAAGAATTTTACAATTTCAAAATGTATTTGATATTCCATTAAAAAAAGATGTAGAAAAGCCAATGGAATATATTACAGTCGAGGTATTAAGATTATTGTTAAAGCAACCAGACTTAACTACCATTACTGGCAGACGTGATCTAACTTTGCTTTCCACACTATATGATACTGGTGCAAGGGTTTCCGAATTAATTAATATTAAAGTTAGAGATATAAAATTTGATATAAATTCTACAACAATAAAATTATTTGGAAAAGGAAGCAAAATACGTATTGTTCCAATTGTAAGTAATACCGCAAAGCTACTTAAACAATATATGCAAGAAAATGGCTTAACTAGTAAATATGAAAACTATGTATTTGTAAATAAATATAATAAGCCATTAACAAAAGCTGGAATTAAATATATTATTGAAAAATACAGAATTATGGCAGAAAAAGAATCATCTCTTGTTCCTAAAAATATATTTCCCCATATGTTCCGACATTCAAAAGCTATGCACTTACTAGAATCAGGTGTAAATTACATATATATACGTGATTTCCTTGGACATAGCAATATAAAGACAACCGAAATATATGCAAGAATTAGTGTTGAACAAAAGAAGAAAGTTTTAAGTAGTGTATATAATAATATACCTTCTACAGAAGAAACTTTATGGCATAAAGATGATAATTTATTGGAATATTTAATGAAATTATAATAGA
>CANRES010000068.1 GCA_947629625.1 uncultured Clostridia bacterium
AATTATATCATGAAATAATTGTTATATAAAGGTTTAAGGGTAACCTTTTAAAACCCTAAATATATTATACAAGGAGATGTAGCAATTGAAAGTTAATGTAATTGCATCAACTAAAGTAGGTTATGAACTACCAAAAGAAGAAGCATTAAATTTTTCTGGTAAATCAGCAGGAATATGTTATTTACCAGATACATTAGAAGTGCTTTTTTCTGAGCCTAGCGAAAAAACTGAAAGACGTGTTAATGGAAACATAGCATCTGGACATCATAGTGTATTTGGACATATCACATACAATTTAAGTCTTGAAGGAATTCCAAAAATTCTTGCAATGATTTTAAATAATGAAAAGATGTATAATACATCAGAAAAATCAGCAAGATACACAAAAATGGAGCCTTCTGAACAAGAAAAAGCATTATATGAAAAATGGATAGAAATTTATAAAGAACAAATTTCAAAAAAATATCCAGAATTTGACGAAAAAAAGGATTTAAAATTAGCACAAGAAAATGCAAGATACTTAATAAGTGTATTTACACCTGCAACAATAATGGAATACACAGTTAATTTTGGACAATTAAATTACATTATTAACTGGGCAAAAGATTATATTGCAGAAGAGCCAGATACAGCATTTTCAATTAAACTAAAAGAAGTTTTCAAAAACTTTTTGAGTGCTTTACCAGATTTAGAGGTAGAAGGATTAAATTCAAAAGTAAAAAACAGAAAATTCTCTTTATTTGCAACAAGAAAGCAAAGAAAAGAAGAATTTGGTGAAAATTATTGCACAACATATCTTGCAAGTTTTGCACAATTAGCACAGGCACAAAGACATAGAACACTTAGTTATGAAATGACATTACTAGATACACCTAAATATTACATTCCACCAATAATAAGGGGAACTGAACTAGAAGAAGAATGGTTAAAAGATATTTCTTCTTTAAAAGATTATTTCCCACAGGGAATGTTAATACAAGTAAACGAGAGAGGTACAATAGAAAACTTTGTTTTAAAATGTACAGAGCGTTTATGTGGTGAAGCACAACTTGAAATTATGGAACAAACCAAAAATACTATGCAAAAGTATTTAGAAGCGGTAAAAGATAATGAAGAATTATATAATTATTTGCTACCATATTCAAAAGGTGCACGATGCACATTCCCTAAATGGAAATGCACTAAGCCATGTATATTTGGACCAAAGGGTGCATTAAATAGAATAATCTAAAAAAGCACAACCTAGCAAAAATTTTTGCTGGGTTGTGTTTTGGGTATAACAATTAATTTAAAACCTTAATCCTTTAAAAAATAGTAACAAAAAAATAACAACCAACATAAAATAAAAGAGAATTTATAAGTTGCTTAAATGGAGGTTATTATGGCATATTCAGATAGAGAATTACTTGCAAGAATAATTGAGTGTGAAGCAGGAGGTGAGGGAGACAACCGGAATGAAAGCAGTAGCATCAGTTATAATGAATAGAGTAAATGTATCAAGTGGAGAATATGCAAGAGTTTCGCAAGGTGGAAATATTAGAAATATCATATTTCAAACAAGACAATTTGACTGTGCAAGTGAAACATTATTAGGAAAATATAACCCACAAAACATATACAATATGAATCCAACAGAAATACATTATTATGTAGCAGATTGGGCAATATCTGGAAACAGATTAAATGAAATAGGAGAATGTTTGTGGTATTTAAACCCATTTAAGCCAACTTGCAGTAGTACATTTCCAAGTAATGGGTCAGGAACATTTCATACTAGATTAGGAAAACACTGTTTTTATAAACCAACAAATATGTATTATAGCACATAAAAAATAAAAAGGAGGTTTTACTTATGCCAGACTTAAATAAAACAGACAATAACAAAAGAGAGACAAGAGATGTTCAAATTAATGAAAATTCACCAGAGATACTTACAAATAACATTTATACGCCAGCTTTTTTAAGACAAAACATAGGTAAACTAATGAGAGTAGAATTCCTAATTGGAACAAATAATTTAACAGATAGAATAGGTATATTAGAAGATGTAGGAGCAAGTTACATATTATTAAGAGCATTAGAAAGTAATAATGTAGTATATGCAGATATATATTCAATAAAATTTATTACAATTTCAGATTATAATAATAATTATAATAGTAGTTATAATAGCAATTATAATAATAACTACAATAATAATTATATGGGAAATAAATATTTTTAAGATGTAAAAAAATGGTAAAATTCTTGACTTATACGAAAAAAAAGGATATAATTAATACACTAAACAACTAAAAAGGAGATTATTTTATGAGTACAACGCAATTTATGAAGAAATCATATCAAGGTTGAGTCAAAAAATAAAAGACGAAACTGGAATTGATGCAACAATTAATCTCTAACTAAAAGACCTGTGCAAATTTGCACAGGTCTTTTAGTTACTTTGCTATTAATGGTAAAAAAGTACTAAAATTGTTGCAAAAATGTTACAAAAATAAAACATTTATATTACATTAACAAAAAATATTGTAAAGAGCAAAAAATTAATATAT